>DASWQX010000419.1:0-2817 GCA_036403495.1 Thermoanaerobaculia bacterium | reverse complement strand
CCCGATCAGCGCCCCTTCCGCGCCCGCTTCCGGGAGATCGTCCGGGAAACGGGTCTGCGGCCGGCCCGGCGCCACTCCAGCCTCGCCCTGACGGCGAGCGACTCAGGGCTCCAGAAGACCTACGCCGCTCTGGGAGAGCGCGCGGCCTCGTGGCTCATCGCCACCCGCTCCGGGGTCCGAGTCAAGGTCTTCCAGCCCGTGCGCCTGCCGGGCGACGCCGGCGACCAGGCGCTCGCGGTGGACTTCTCCCTCGACGGCCGCCCTCTGCGCGCCGCCTGGACCGAGAGCGGCACGCCCCTCTTCGGCCGCACCGACGAGGCGAAGTTCCAGCGCCTCGCCGACACCCTGGGACGCCTGCTGCTGGTGCCCGGGGAGTCGCTCGGCCCCGGGCACGGCGGGCAGGCCGTCGTGGGGCCACCGACCTGGCGTGCCTTCGACATCCTTGGCAGCTCGCCCCCGCAGGAGATCGCCTTCCAGATCGCTCCGCCGCGCGCCATCTTCGCCGAGCGGCTGCCGGCCCAGGGGGGCGGGGAGCGTCCGGAAGCCACCGCCAAGCTCCTCTCGGCCCTGCTGTTCTTCCTGCCGCTGGCGCTCGCCGCCCTGGTGATCTTCCTCGCCCTCCTGATCCGGGGGCGGATCGACCTCGTCAACGGCACGGCCCTCGCCCTGATCGCCCTGGCTTCGGTGAGCCCCACCTGGTTCCAGGGGCTGGAGTCGGACTGGACCGTGATCTTCGAGCTCCTCGGCGGCCCTCTCGCCAAGGCGCCGTGGATCTTCTTCGTCTGGTCCGCCGGCGAATCCCTGCTGCGCGCCGCGGACCCCGAGTTCTCGACCAGCCTGGACACCCTGCGGCGCGGGCGGCTCGGTCCACGGGCCGGCCGCAGCCTCCTGCTCGGCTTCGCCCTCGGCGGCGGCCTCGCCGCCCTGACGCTCGCCGTCTACTCTCTCGCCGTCGTCCTGCCCGGGAGCTCGCCGGCCGCCTCCAGCCTGCCGCTGCCGGTCTTCCGCGACAGCGGCAGCCCGCTGATGGACGGCATCTGGCTCGCCTCCGGAGCGGCGCTGATCACCGCGCTCGCCGTGCGCTTCCTGCGCGGGCGCGGGGCGCGCTGGGTGCTGCCGGCGGCCGCCCTGCTCGGCGCCTACGCCCTGGCGCCTCTCCAGCTCCTCCCCCTCCCCGCCGAGTGGGGGGTGAACGTGCTCTACGCCGGAGCGCTGGCCTGGATCTGCAGACGGTTCGGTCTGACCACGCTGCTCACCGCCGCCGTCACCTCCCTCCTGCTCCCCGCCGCGGTCTACTCCGGGCTCCACCTGGACTGGCTGCCGGGCTCCTTCGCCCTCACGGCCATGCTTGCCGCCGGCGTCCTGGCCGCCGGCTGGTTCGGGACCTCGCGCGCCGAGGCGGCCGAGAGCGGCGGCGAGCCGCCGCCCCCGTTCATGCGCCGCCTGGGCGAGGAGCGCCGCCTGCGCCACGAGGTGGACCTGCTGGCGCGGATGCAACTGGGCCTCCTCCCCCGGGAGATGCCGCAACTGGAGGGGTATCAGGTCGCCGCCCGCTCGGTGCTGGCCAGCGACGCCGGCGGGGACCTCTACGATTTCCTCCGCGACGCCGCCGGCCAGCTCTGGATCGCCGCCGGCGACGTCGCCGGCCATGGCTACTCGTGTGCGGTGGCGCAGGCGATGGTCAAGGCGGGGTTGCTGAGCCTCGTCGAGCCGGAGGAGACCCCCGCAGGCGTGCTCCGCCAGCTCGACCGGGTGCTCCGCTCCACCAGCATCGACCACAGCTTCACCGCGCTCGGCCTGATCCGCCTCGATCCCGGGAGCGGCGACGCCCTGTTCGCCAACGCCGGCAACCCCTATCCCCTGCTGGCCGAATTCGGCCGCGTCACCGAGGTCGAAGCCCCCGGCCTCCCCCTCGGCCACGGCCCGGTGCAGCCCTACGCCGACCGCACCTTCCGCCTCCGCCCCGGCGCCGCCCTCGTCCTCTGCTCCGACGGCCTCTTCGAAGCCCTCGACCGCAACGGCGACGCCTACGGCTTCGAGCGCGCCCGCGAGGTCCTGCGCGCCATGGGCCACCGCCCCGCCGTCGAGATCGTCGACGCCCTCCTCAACGACTGCCGCCGCCACCTGGGGGCCGAAACGGCACCGGACGACGTGACGGTGGTGGTGGTGAAGCGGGGGTAGGAGCGAAAGTTCCCGAAATGTGGTTTAATGAGGCGATTTAGAGCGTCGTCCGAGGACGAAGCTCCTTAAGATTTCGTCTTGGCAATCGGACCAACCGCGAGTTGATCGGCATTGAAGGAGTTCAAGTTTTTTTCAACTGGTGGTCACTAAAATTATCGACTACCGACGAGGAAGTATGTCACCTATGTCGGGCTTCATGACACCCGTTTTTTTGAGGCTCGGGTTTCAACCGGCAAGTGTCAGATGTTTTTGAGTTTTGGCTCCAATCTGCGGTCTTCTTCAAAACGGAGGATTGGCATGCGTAGGATGAGCTTTTTGAAGTTTGGAATCGCAGTACTGCTACTGGCGAGCCTATCTCAAGGTACGCCCGGCTTGGCATCGGTGGAGGCGACGTGCGCCTGGCCGCAGGTAGCAGCGCCCGGAGGCGGAAATCGATGTGCGCAGTTGAAGGACGCCGATGGCTGTCCGGGGGAGCGCTGGAGTGGCAACCTTAAAGGGTGTGTCTGTGCACCCGCTGGTAGCTGTGACCACTTCATTTAGGGCTGCTCAAAGGAGATCTAGCGATGAAGAAAATCGTGATCCTGCCTCGCAGCACTGCCATCCGAACTTGGCTTACAGCCGCGTCGCTTCTCAGTG
>DASWQX010000418.1:0-10710 GCA_036403495.1 Thermoanaerobaculia bacterium | reverse complement strand
CCTTCTTCGCCTCCCCTTCCATCAGGTACATGACATTGGGGAAGTTCAGCTCGGTGTAGACGATGCGGTTGCGGGCGGTTGGCCCCGGCGGATAGTCGATCGCCGAGAGGAAGATGGCTGCCGCCACGGCGACGTTCTGGTGCATGGAGACGGCGCCGGGCTTCACCCCCAGGAGCGGGCACAGCAGGTCGCCGGTCTCCGCCGCCATCTCCCACCAGCCCTCGCTCCAAGCCCGCACGCCCCGCGTCCCCCAGGCGCGCTCGAACGCGGCGAGCTCGTCGTGGACGCCGCGCGGCATCGCTCCGAGCGAGTTGTTGATCAGGTAGGTCGTGTGCTCCAGGATCGGGAACTCGGAGCGCAGCGCCAGCAGGTCCGCGTGCGGAGCAGCGGTCGTCGTGGCCATGGCGGTCAACGCCCCGTCCACTGGGCGGGGCGCTTCTCCAGGAACGCCTTGACCCCCTCCTCCTTGTCGGCGGAGGAGAAGCAGAGGCAGAAGAGATCGCGCTCGTAGGTGATTCCGTCCTCGATCGACAGCCGCTCGCTGGCCCGCAGGGCCTCCTTGGCGACCTTGACGGTGAGCGGGCTGCGGGAGGCGATCTTGTCGGCGAGCTCCAGCGTCTTGGCGCGCAGCTCCTCGGCCGGCACGACGATCTCGACCAGGCCGATCTCCTTGGCCTCGGCGGCGCCGATCATGTCGCCGGTGAGGGTCAGGCGCATGGCATGGCCCACGCCCACCAGGCGGGGGAGGCGCTGGGTGCCGCCGCCGCCGGGGATCAGCCCGAGGTTGATCTCCGGCTGGCCGAAGCGCGCCTTTTCGGAGGCGATCCGGATGTCGCACGACATCGCCAGCTCGCAGCCGCCGCCCAGGCAGAAGCCGTTGATCATGGCGATCACCGGCTTGGGGAAGGCCGCCATGACGTCGAAGATGCGCGGGCTGCGCATGGCGTGGCGCTGGTCGAACGGCGTGCGGCCGGCGAACTCGCCGATGTCCGCTCCCGCGATGAACGACTTCTCGCCGGCGCCGGTGATGACGACCACGCCCACCGAGTCGTCGGTCTGGATCTGGCCGAGGACCTCCAGCATGTCGACGCGCACCTGCTCGTTGAGGGCGTTCATCTTGTCGGGACGGTTGATGGTCAGAATGGCGACGCTCCCAACGCGTTCCACCAGGATGGTCTCAGGCATCGCGGTCTCCTCCACAGTCGGATTGGAATCGAGGGTTGCGCCGGAGGCGGCCGTTGGCAGACGGGAGACAGGCCGGTCTCCGGACCGCGGGATCATAGCGGAAGGGGAGGGTGGGGGACGACCAGCCGGCTTGGCGGCCGGCAACTGGACCCGTCATACTCACACCCATGAGTATGACCAGGCGCCTGCGGAATAAGGCTGATGAAGCGCTGGGGGGAGCGACCCTCAGCCCCCACGCGGCCCTGACTTTGCTCAAGTCTCTCGAGGCGCCCGTCGCACCCGTGGAGATCATGATTGAAGAGTCCCTCGCCGGACGCTATTCATGATCCAGGAGCCTGCGCGCCACCGAGCAGGATTCATCCTTGGATCGGAGGGGGTAGAGACGTTCCCAGCCCGTCCACGACACCCTGTGCAGGTCACGGGGACGGCGGGACGTCTCCGCCGGAGGGCATGCCGCGACGCCTGTCCTCCCACCCCTTCGTCAGGGCACTCTTCAGCAGGGTAAATCCAAACCTGTATACAACCCGACCTCGGCCTCTTGACCGGTATTCGCTCCGGCCGAGACGTCCCGCCGTCCCCGTGGCCTGCATAGGGTGTCGTGGACGGGCTGGGAACGTCTCTACACCCTCCGGTCAACGATCGTTCTGCTGCGCAGGCTCCTGGGGCAACGCCAAGCCTGACTTCCCCTACCGGTGCTTCCACTCCGGCTTCCGCTTCTCCAGGAACGCGGCGGCTCCCTCGGCGACGTCCTCCAGCGGCAGCAGCTCTTCCTTGTAGATCCGCTCGGTCTCGGCGAGGGCTTCCAAGAATGGGAGGTCGCGGCCGGCGCGGACGGCTTTCTTGGTGAGGCGGACGACGGGGGCGCTGCGGCCGGCGATCCGTTCCGCCATCTCGCGTACGCCGTGGTCGAGCCCCCCCACCAGCACCCTCCGGGTCACCAGCCCCAGGCGCTCCGCCTCCTCGGCGGTGAGGGTCCGGCCGGTGAGGGCGAGGTCGAGCGCGAGGCCGGCGCCGATCCTTGAAGGGAGGAGGGCCGAGGCGACGGGCGGAAAGCAGCCGAGCTCGATCTCCGGCTGGGCGAAGCGGGCGCTGTCGCAGGCGATCACCAGGTCGCAGGCCATCGCCAGCTCCATGCCTCCCCCCAGACAGTGGCCGTGGACGGCGGCGATGGTGACCGCGTCGAGGTCCCGCAGCCGGCGGATCGCGCCGTGCAGGCTGTCGAGCATGGGGCCGACCCGCTCCGGCGTATGGTCCTGCACGGCCACCCCGGCCGAGAAGGCGCGCTCGCCGGCTCCGCGGAGGATCACCACCAGCAGCTCGGGATCCGCCGCCAGCCCGGCGATCGCCTCGCTGAGCCGGTCGATCGTCGGGATGTCGAGGATGTTCAGCGGCGGGCGGTCGATCGTCAGGGTGGCGACGCGGCCGTTACGGTGGAGATGGATGGGGGAGTCGGGCATGGCCGCCCTACGCCGCGAAGCCGGCCGCCTGCACGAAGTCGATCCAGAGCGCGCGCTGCTGGGCGAGGTCGACCAGGTTTTCCGGATGCCACTGGACGGCGCGCACCCACCAGTCGTCGCGGTCGAGCACGGCCGCCTCGACGAGGCCGTCGGGCGAGAGGGCCACCGGCACGAAGCCGTCCGCCGTCCGCCGGACCGCCTGGTGGTGGCGGCTGTTGACCAGGGGGATGTCGCGGGTGAGCCGCTCGCCGAGCGGCGCGTCCGGCGCGATCACCTTCACGGTGTGGGCGAGGACATCGGGAGTCTCCGACCGGCTGTGGTCGATCTGGCTGGGCGCCTGCGTCGGCAGGTCCTGCCAGAGCGAGCCGCCGAGGTAGACGTTGAGCACCTGGAGGCCGCGGCAGACCCCCCAGACCGGCAGCCGGCGCTCGCGGGCGAGGTCGAGGAGGCGCCATTCGAGCTCGTCGCGCTCCAGGTTCACCTCCACCCGGGCGTGGGGGAGCGGCTCCTCGCCGTAGCGCTCGGGATCGACGTCGAGCCCGCCGCAGAGGACGAGCGCGCGGGCGCGGGAGGCGAGGTCGCGCAGGGGGATCTCCGGCATCTTCGAAAAAGGGGTCACCACCTGGATCGCCTCCTCGGGGACGCCGACGGCGGCGAGGGCGGCGAGATAGGCGGCCGCCCGCTCGTCCGTCGAGGTCGAGACCAGGATGGTTCCGGGGGGCGCGGTAACCGCGGTCACGCCGCGGCCTCCCGCTGGACCAGGGCGGCGATCCCCATGCCGCCGGAGACGCAGAGCGTCGCGATCCCCCGCTCGCCGCCGCGCTTCTCCATGCCGTGGAGGAGGGTGACGAGGATGCGGGCCCCGGTGGCGCCGATCGGGTGGCCGAGGGCGATGGCGCCGCCGTCCGGATTCAGCCGGGCGGGGTCGAAGGCGAGCTCCTGGTTGCAGGCGAGCACCTGGGCGGCGAACGCCTCGTTGAGCTCCACCTCATCGATGGCCCCCTTGTCGAGGCCGGTCTTCGCCAGCAGCTTGCGCACCGCCGGCACCGGGCCGATCCCCATGATCCGCGGATCGACGCCCACCACCTCCCAGCCGACCAGCCGGGCGACGATGGGCAGCCCGAGCTCGCGGGCCGCGGCGCGCGAGGCGACCACGATCGCCGCCGCGCCATCGGTGATCCCGGACGCGTTGCCGGCGGAGACCACGCCCCCCTCGCGGAAGACGGCGGGGAGCTTGGTCATCGCCTCGATCGTCATGCCGTCGCGTGGGTGCTCGTCGGTGGTGACGGTGGTCTCCCCCTTACGGCCGGCGACCTTGACCGGCACGATCTCGCTCACGAAGCGGTTTTCGCCGCGGGCGCGCTCGCAGCGGAGCTGGCTCTCCAGGGCGTAGGCGTCCGAGGCGGCGCGGTCGATCCCGGTCTCGGCCGCCAGCTCCTCGGCGGTCTCGCCCATCACCAGCTTCGAGAGCGGGTCGTTGAAGCCGTCCTGATACATGCCGTCGACGATCTCGGCGTTCCCCATCCGGTACCCCCAGCGGGCGCGCGGGAGGAGGTAGGGGGTGTTGGACATGCTCTCGGTGCCGCCGGCAAGGATCACCCGCGCCTCGCCGTTGAGGATGGTGCGGGCGGCCGAGAGGACGGCCTGGAGCCCCGAGGCGCACGCCTGATTGACCGTGTAGGCCGGGCGGTCGACCGGCACGCCGGCGCGGAATCCGATCTGCCGCGCCGTGTTGGGTCCGCCCCCCGCCTGCCGGCCATGGCCGAAGATGACTTGGTCGACGGAAGCGGGAGCGAGCCCCGCCCGTTCGAGCGCGCCGGTCGCCGCGACGGTGCCGAGGTCGGCCGCGGAGAGCGAAGAGAAAACGCCGCCGAACTTGCCGATGGGGGTGCGGACGGGGGCGGCGAGGACGATGTCGTTGTCGTGGTGATCGTGGTGCGTCATGGGAAATCTTTCGTAGTTGGAGCGAAGGCCCTCATCACCCCGGCCCTCTTCTCCCAGCCCTCCACCCACCCTGACGGGGAGAAGAGGGAGAGGTTAGTCAAGAAACGGCAAGAAGCAAAGGCATCGTCTGCTTTAGCCCCTCTCTCCCCGGCGGGGTGGGTGGAGGGCTGGGAGAAGAGGGGTTGGGGAGTGAGGGGCCCGCCCCGCAAGGGGCGGGTTTCTTCCTCGGCCTTTTCCTCAATACCCCCGGAACTCCGGCTTCCGCTTCGAGATGTACGCGTCCAGACCCTCGCGGGCGTCCGGGCTCTCGAAGAGCTGCTGCTGAAGCTCGCGCTCGATGGCGAGGCCGCTCTCGAAGGGGACCTCGGCGCCGGACTGCACGGAGCGCTTGATCCGGCCGACCGCCTTGGCCGCCTTGTTCGGCGGGCAGAACTGCTTGGCGTACTCGTGGACCTGATCGAGGAAGTTGTCGGGCTCGAAGATGTTGTTGACGATGCCGATCCGCTGCGCCTCCTCGAAGTCGATCAGGCGGCCGGTGACCATCAGCTCGATGGACTGGCTCTTGCCGACGCGGCGGGCCAGCCGCTGGGTGCCGCCGGTGCCGGGGAGCACGCCGAGGGTGACCTCGGGGAGGCCGACCTTGCCGGAGTTCTTCTTGGCGATCAGGATGTCCGCCGCCATGGCGATCTCGAGGCCGCCGCCGACCGTGTGACCCTCGAGGGCCGCGATCACCAGCTTGGGAGTCTGCTCGAGCCGGTTGAGGGTCTCGTTGGCGTGCAGGCAGAAGTAGTACTTGAAGTAGGGATCGGACGACTTCAGCATGTTGATGTTGGCGCCGGCGCAGAAGAACTTGTCCCCCTCGCCCTTGATGACGATGACATAGACGTCCTTGTCGAAGCGCGCCTTGAGGACGCAGTCGTCGATCTGCCGCATCATCTCGTGGGTGTAGGTGTTGGCCGGAGGATCGTCGAGCGTCAGGTAGGCGACGCCGTCCCGGACCTCGTAGTGGACCAGGGTGCGCTTCTCGGTCGTCGGTTCCGCAACGGTGGAATCAGCCATATGGTCTCCTCTTCTCAGGATGTACGGGGTTGGGCCGGCACGGTGAGAGGCCGGGCACGGCATTGTCCCACGAGACGGGAGAAGCGTCCACCGGCGCGGTGTCCTGCCGCAATAAACGAAAGGCCGGGGTCGTCCGTACAAACAGGACAGAACGCTGTAACTCTTTCAGAGGAGGCACCTTGCCACTCATCCGGCGACGCCTTTGCCCGCTCTTCCTGGCCCTCGCTCTCCTGCCGGCTCCGCGGCTCTCCGCTCAAGGCAGTGTCTGGACACCGCTGGGTCCCTTTGGCGGGACGGTCGCGAGCCTGGCGATCCATCCCAACAATTCCTCGATCTACGCCACCAACCGGACCGGCGTCTTCCGCAGCTCGGACGCGGGGAGCTCCTGGCAGCTCCTGCCCGGCTCTCCCGGTGCCCTGAACCTGGGCCTGATCGCGCTCGATCCGGGGCGCCCCAGGACCCTCTACGTGCTCACCTCGGGGCCGACCCAGCTCTTCCGGACCTCCAACGGCGGCGCCACCTGGAGATCCGTCAGCCGCAACATCGTTCCCGAGCCCAGAAGCCTCGCGCTCGAGCCCTCGCCGGCGTCGCGGCTCTACCTGGGCACCTGGGGCTTTGGAATCCTGACCAGCACCGACGGCGGCGCGACCTGGAAGAGCGCCAACCAGGGGCTCACCCCCTATGCGGCCCGTCAGGTCATCGCGGTCGTGGTTCCCCGGCGCCCTTCCGGAACGGCCTTCGCCGCCACGGTGGACGGCCTGTACCGCACGACCAACGGCGGCGCTTCCTGGGCGCCGGTGAAGCAGGGAGCGGAATGGGGGACGATCAGGGCTCTGGCCGTCTCGGACTCCGATCCGAGGACCCTGTATGCCGCTCTCGCCAGCTACGGGATCTACCGTAGCACCGACGGCGGCACGTCGTGGACGCGGGTCGCCGTGTCGCCGGAGGAGATCACCTTCGTCGACTCTCTGGCGGTCCACCCCCGGTCTCCCCGGACCGTCTATGCCGGCAGCTTCAATCAGGGGGTGTTCAAGACGACCGACGGTGGAGCCCACTGGTCCGCCACGTCCTTCCCTCCCAGGATCCGGGTCAACGCCTTCGGGATCGACGCCTCGCCCGCCGGGAAGATCTACGTGGGAGCCGCCGCCGATCCTGATCCGGCCGGCCGGGGGATCGATCCCGGAGGCGTCCTCCGCTCCGCCGACGCGGGCGCCACCTGGACCCGCGTCAACCAGGGGCTCGGCGGCCTGGACGCGGCCTCGGCCGCCATCGATCCCGGAAATCCCGACGTCCTGGTCGCGGCGACGTCGAATCTGGGCCTTTTCCGCACCGGCAACCAGGGGGTGCGGTGGAGCCGGACGAGCGCCGGCCTGCCGCCCATTCAGTACCTCGGCGTTCAGATCTCGCGCGTCCTCGCCCCGGAGCCGGGCGTGTTCTACGCGGTCGATCCCGACACCTCCGAGCTCTGGAGGAGCACCGACGGCGGGCTCGCCTGGAACCCGCTGCCCGGCCCCCCGGGAGGCATCGATCGGCTGCGGGGCGATCCGCTCGTGCCGGGGATGCTGTACGCCATGACCTCGCAGGGCCTCCAGCGCAGCGCCGACCGGGGCGTCACCTGGGCTCCCCTCGGCGGAGCGCTCCCGGTGATGTGCTTCGTCTCGGATCTGGCGGTCGTCCATCCCTCGGCCTCCCAGCCGCCGGTGCTCTACGTCGTGGGTGCGCGGCCGGGGGCCGATCCGGGAGGCATCTCGACCCCGTGCGGGACCTTCCGGCATGCTGCGGTCTTCCGCAGCGCCGACGCTGGCTCGTCCTGGACGGAGGCGGATGCCGGTCTGTCGCCGGGGACCGGCAAGAGCGTGGCCGTGATCTCCCCCGATCCCCGAAATCCCCGCGCCCTCTTCGTGGGCATGGGCGACGGCGCCGACGGCGTCTGGCGGACCGCCGACGAAGGCGCCTCCTGGCAGCCGGCGGGCCTCGGCGGCCTCTCCATCCTGGTGCTCGCCTCCGCTCCGGCCTCCGGCGCGCTCTGGGCGGGAACGTCGGGCCAGATCTACCGGAGCGCCGACGGCGGAGCCACCTGGCAGCCCTGGGGCGGACCGCGTGGCTTTGACCCCGCGAGCTTCCTGTTCGATCCGGCCGGCCACCGGACCTACGTGGCGGGCACGAGCGGTGTCTGGGTCTCCGGCCAGGAGCCTTGAGCACGGCCCCCTTCCCCAGGAAGGTCAAAACAGGTACTATCCGCGCATGGTCTTTCTCCTTTTTTGAGTTGAAGGCGGCGTCACTGATCCCGCAGTGGCGCCGCCTTGATTTATTTCCCACGCCTCATCCCGTCCGAATTCAAGAATCCGCTCGCGTCCTTGGACGCTCCGCCCCGCTGTTCCGTATGATGGTCAAGGAGCCTGTTTCCTGATCCACCACTGCGCCCGAAGACCGCAGGAGCACGCCGTATGGGATCGATCCGCCGCGCCGCCGTTCTGCTGATTCTCCTCGCCCTGCCGGGGGCTGGCTGGGCCGTGGCCCCGGCGCCGGCGCCGGCCGCAGTCAATGCCCGGCAGCTCGCACAGACGGTGGACGCGGCCCTCGCCGCCGCCGCGCAGGCGGCGAAGGAGCCCAAGGGGGGGCTCGATCCCCGCAGCCCGCGGCAGGCGCCATTCCTCAGCGCCCTGGAGGCGTTCCGCACCCGCGTCCGCCAGATCGAAGGGTCGCTCGCGCCGCGCAGCTCCCGGTTCTTCCTGCTGGTCGACCAGGGGAGCTCCGATCTCGGCGAGCTGCGGGTGGCCTGGGCGCGGACTGGGGTGCGGAACGACCGGATCTCCGAGGCGGTCCGGACCGCCTCGGCCTCCTACCGCCAGTTGCGCGCCGACTACGGCCGCGAAGCGGTCCGCCGGCGGCAGGGGGGCGCCATGACCGACGCCGAGCGCCAGCAGTTCCAGCGCTTGCAGGGAGCCGAGCAGCGGTTCGCCGCCAGCCTCCAGGCCCTGCGCGACAAGGCCCGGCAGCGCGGGGACGCGACCTCGGCGGCCGAGCTGGAGCGCTTCCGCGCCGAGGCCGAGAGCCTGGCGGTGGCCGCCGCCGACCTCTCCACCTATCTGAACGCGCTGATCGCCACCAGCGAGCTGCGCGGCGAGTGGCACGCCAACGCCCCGTACATCCGCAAGGCCGCGCCGGTCGCGGAGTTCACCGCCGCGGACGAGACGGTCCAGGACCTCTACATCGACTCCGACATCGGCCAGGTCTTCACCGTCGACCTCGGCGCGGTGCCCGCGGACGACGTCGGTGGCACCGCCGCCGAGACCGCCGGCACGGCGGGGACCGTCGGCAAGGTCGAGGTCTACCAGGCCGCGACCGAGGAGACTCCGACCTCGGCGGCCGCCGCCGTCGTGGAGCCGATCGACGACACGGCCGACCCGGCCGAGGCGGCTGAGGCGGTCGATCCGGCGGTGGTGGCCGAGCCGGTGACCGGGAGCGAGCCGGCCGGGCCGGCCAAGAAGCCGCTTCCGAAGGCTCCGGCCGATCCCCAAAAAGCCGCTCCGGCCGCCGTTCCTCCCCCCGCTCCCCCTCCCATCGGCTAAGATCCCCCTCCCGTCCCCCGGTCAGGCCGGAGATCAGCAGGAGGTTTTTCACGTATGGGACTCTTGAGCGCCACCGTCGCCGTCACGCGGTTCAACGTCGCCGTGCCCCCCGAGGGGCCGGATTTCGAGCGCGCCCGCTTCTGGGAGATCGAGCCCGGCTCGGAGGTGCGCGAGCGCATGGGGTTCGTCCCCTTCGAGCTCGACGCTCCCTGGGAAGTGGCGCAGGGGCGCTACGTCTTCCGCCTGCGAATCGACCGCATCCGCCCGGACGCCACCGCGGTCAAGGAGCGGCTGCGCGAGCTGGTCAAGGGCGAGATGGAGGCGACCGGCAAGGCCTTCGTGGGACCGAAGACGCGCAAGAAGCTGCGCGACCTGGCCGAGGCCGAGTCCGCCATGCGGCAGGCGCCGCGCACCCGGATCGTCGAGTGCTGCATCGACGGCCCGATTCTCTACGTGCTCAGCACCGCCAAGACCTACCTGGGCACGGTCCTCACCCTGCTCCGGCAGGCCGGCGTCGAGGGGGACTTCAAGGCCCCCTGGCTCGACGAGGCGCCCGAGGTCGCGGAGATGAGCGATGTCGTCATCCCCAAGGAGCCGGGGCAGTCGGTGCTCGGCTGCCGGTTCCTGCGCGCGCTGCTCGAGGAGTCCGACGTCATGGTCGAGCCGGAGACCGGAAGCGTCCGCCTGGCCACCCGCGAGGCCCGGGTGACGCTCGCCGGCGCCGTCCTCAACGAGCTCTTCCGCTACCTGGAGGAGGGGGCCGAGATCCTCTCGGCCAAGATCTTCGTCGGCGCCATCCCGTTCCGCTTCGACGCCCTCTCCTACCGCCTGAGCGGCGTCAAGCTGGAGCCGGTCAGGAACGAGCACTGGACGATCGACGTCGATCAGCGCCTGGAGCAGATCGCCGGGGTCTTCGAGACGCTCGACGGCAAGTACGCGGCGCTCAAGGAGAAGATCAACGCGGTCGCGGAGCCGGCTCCTCTCCCCGAAGCGGGGGGAGGTCAGGAGGAGGCCGCTCCCTAGCGGGCGCCCCTTTTCCCCAGTGGGGCGACGCCCTTCCCCAGCGGGGAGACCCCCTTCCCCAACGGGGAGACCCCTCTCCCCAGCAGGGAGACCCCTTTCCCCAGCAGGGAGACCCCTTTCCCCAGCAGGGAGACCCCTCGTACCGCTGGGGAGACCCCTCGTACTGCTGGGGAGACCCCTCGTACTGCTGGGGAGACCCCTCGTACTGCTGGGGAGACCCCTCGTACCGCTGGGGAGACCCCTCGTACCGCTGGGGAGACCCCTCGTACTGCTGGGGAGACCCCCCTCCCTCGCGGGGAGACCCCTCGTCCTCGCGGGGAGACCCCTCTCCCTCGCGGTTCAGCGGATCACGATCGGCGCCTCGATCAGCTCCGGCGCGGACGCCGGCCGGTCCGGGTCGAACCAGGGCTCCCCCTCCGGCGGGTTCTGCCGGGGCTTCCAGGTGCCGGTCCTGCGGATCCCGATCGGGT
>DASWQX010000417.1:0-3126 GCA_036403495.1 Thermoanaerobaculia bacterium | reverse complement strand
CCTCCGCGGCGCCGATCCGTCCCTGTCCAGCGCTGACGGCCTCCCGGAGGACCGCTTCAGGGATCAAGACTCGCCGATAGAGCCTCGCAAGGATGTCCAGGTGGCCCACCATGGCCAACGCGATCAGGGGGCCGGTGTTGCAGACGATCGGTCCTTCAACCATTCATGAATTCCCGATCCAGCTCTTCCGCATCGAGATCCGCCACTGGAACGCCCGCTCTTCCGGCCAGAAGGAGAAATTCGACCCTTGGCACGGCACAGATCTCCGCCGCGCTGCCTGAGGAGATCCGCCCGTTTTCGAAGAGCTTCAGCGCGACGAAGAACTTGGCTTCCTTGACGAACTCTTCCTGGCTCTGTCCCGTGTTCAGCAGGACGCTTTCCGGCAGATCGATATGGATCATACCCATCCAGGCCTTTCTCTTTTCTACTCCGCCTCCACCCCGTCGGCCGCCTCCAACTCGGCCTCCCGCTTCTTCTTGGCGCGAACCGCCATGAAGGCGGCGCCGACGCCGAGGAAGTAGAGGCCGATCGCGGGGAGGGCGAAGATGCAGAGGTTCACCACGTCCGGAGTCGGCGTGATGATGGCGGCGATGATGAAGATGATCACCACCGCGTGCCGCCAGAAGCGCATCAGGAGGCCCGGCGTGATGACGCCGACCAGGGTGAGCAGCAGGATCAGGACCGGCAGCTCGAACATCAGACCGAGGCCGAAGATCACCGTCAGCAGGAAGCCGAAATATTTGTCGGCGGTGATCACCGCCTGCATGTCCTTGCCGACGTTGAGCAGGAAGCTCGCGCCCATGGGGAACGCCACGTAGTAGCCGAACGCGCCGCCGCAGATGAAGAAGAGCGAGGTGAAGAAGATGAACGGCGCCGCCAGCTTCCGCTCGCGGTTGTAGAGGCCGGGCGAGATGAAGGCCCAGAGCTGGTAGAGCACGAACGGCGCGGCGAGGAAGACGGCCGCGTAGGCGGCCATCTTGAAGTAGAGGATGAACGGATCGGTCAGCGCCAGGAACGAGAGCTTGATGTTGGGATCGATCCGGTGGAGCGGCGCGACCAGGAACTTGTAGATCTCGTGGTAGTAGGCCCAGCAGGGGAAGAAGGCGATCGAGATCGCCAGCACCGACCAGATGATCCGCTTGCGCAGCTCTTCCAGGTGCTCCATCAGCGACATCCGCGACAGCTCCTCCTGCTGACGGGCGGAGAGGCGCGAAGGCACAGGGGGTGGCGCGGAAGGAGTCATCCGTCGGCGGGGTCCGGAACGGGGAGCCGGCTCAGTGGTGCCCCGGGAGGTCCGGAGCGGCAGTGGGCTCGTGGGAGGACGGCGGCTCGTGATCCGCGAGCGGCTCGGGCAGGAGCGCTGGCGCCGGCGGCTCGGGCGCCGCGGCGGGGAACCCGGCCGACCGGGGCTCGGTCATCTCCGGCGCCTCGCCCGGGGGGCCCGCGACGATGACCGCCTCGTGGTGCTTCACCTCTTGGGGGTCCTCGAGGCGGCGAGTCCGCAGCACCGGCGGCACCGGGGCTTCGTCGAGCGCCAGCTCGGTGTTGATCGAGCGCTTGAGCTCGTCCGTCGCCCGGCGGAACTCGGCGACTCCGCGGCCCAGCGTGCGCCCGAGCTCCGGCAGCTTCTTGGGGCCGAAGATGAGCAGCGCGACGAGGAAGATGAAGATGATTTCGGGGAGACCCAGGGAACCCATGCGACCCTCCAGAAGGCCGATCATCGGACCGAGAGGCCCGCAAAGTCAAGGGCCGGCGGGAACGCGCAGCCACAACAAGCCCAAGGCGCCGCCGACGCCCGGGCATGAATGCCCGGGCTACGCTGAAACGAAAAGCCGGCTGAAGCCGGCTCCAAGCGCGGCCGGAGAGATTGAGCCTCCTTCAGGAGGCTTCCTGGTTGAAGCGTAGCCCGGGCATTTATGCCCGGGCGGGAAGCCCCGGAACCGTGCCGGCCCACCGAGCCCGGCCCGGAATCGCTCCGGTGGTAGTAAACTGGTCGGCATGAGACGTTCCTGGCGCATCGCTGCAATCGCACTCTTCACTCTTGCGCTGGCGCTCGGCGGCCTGCTGGGCGACCGGCTCCTCGCCGTGACCGATGAGACGCGCGACTCCCTCCGCCTCTACACCGAGCTGGTGAACCTGGAGCACGACCGCTACGGGGCCGAGGTGAGCTATCGCGACCTGGTCTACTCGTCAGTCAACGGCATGCTCCGTTCCCTCGACCCCCACACGGCCTTCCTCAGCCCCGAGGCGTACGAGGGGATGCGGGAGAAGCAGCAGACCAGCTTCTACGGTCTGGGTATCCTGGTGGGCGTCCGCAACGGGCAGCTCACCGTCATCTCTCCGCTCGAGGGTACGCCGGCCGCCCGGCTCGGCATCCAGGCGGGTGACGTCATCAGCACCATCGAAGGCGAGCCGACCGATCAGATGAACCTCGACGACGCCGTGGGCAAGCTCAAGGGGCCCAAGGGGACGCAGGTCAAGATCTCGATCGTCCGCCGCGGCCTGGCGCAGCCCCTGTCGATGTCGGTGACGCGGGCCGAGATCCCGCAGACCACCGTCCGCCAGACCTACATGCTCAATCCCACCACGGGCTACATCCAGCTCACCGAGTTCGCCCGCGGCTCCGGCCACGAGATCGCCGAGGCGCTGGACAAGCTCCGCGGCTCCGGCATGAAACAGCTCGTGGTCGACCTCCGCAACAATGGCGGCGGCCTGCTCGACCAGGCAATCGACATCGCCGACCAGTTCCTCCCCGAGGGCTCGATGATCGTGCAGACCAAGGGGCGGACGCGCGACTCGTTCCAGTCCTACCGGGCGAGCGGCAAGTATCCGGCGCTCGACGTGCCGGTGGTGGTGCTGGTCAACGAGGGGACGGCCTCGGCCTCCGAGATCCTCTCCGGCGCCCTGCAGGACCACGACCGCGGGCTGATCGTGGGCACCCCGAGCTGGGGCAAGGGGCTGGTCCAGACGGTCTACAACCTCTCCTACGGGGCGGGCCTGGCGCTGACCACGGCCAAGTACTACACCCCGTCCGGCCGCCTGATCCAGCGCGACTACAGCTCCTACTTCGACTACTACACCCACGCCGACGCGGGCTCTCCCGAGGTCACCGGCAAGGTGGTCGAT
>DASWQX010000416.1:0-2092 GCA_036403495.1 Thermoanaerobaculia bacterium | reverse complement strand
CGTCGGGCAGTTGGGCGAAGTAGTAGCGCACGATGACGCCGAAGTTGCCGCACCCGGCGCCGCACAGGGCCCAGAACAAGTCCCGCTCGTCGCTCGTCGCGCTTTCGGCGGACACGTGACGCAGTTGCGCCTGTCCAACCCTGGCGTCCCAGGTCACGATGTCCACGGCGCTCAGGTGATCCACGGTCAAGCCGTGCATCCGCGACAACAATCCGTACCCGCCGCCGGTGATGTGACCACCCGCTCCGACCGAATAGCAGCTCCCGGCGGGCAGGGTCTTGTTGAACCCATTCAACAGCGTGCGGTAGACGGTCCAGTTTTCACATCCGGCATCGACGAAGAAGGCATTGCGCGCCGGATCGAACCCGGCCTGGCTCAGAGCGGACATGTCGATGACGGCCCTGGTGCCGCCGTTGTAGACGAAATCCTCGTAGCAGTGCCGGCCCGAGGTGATCCTCACGTCTCTGCCGTGGGCCTTGACGGCGGCCGTCAGGCAGTCGGCCACCTGATCCGGATGGGTCGGGACGTACACCGCTCGCAAGTCGTCCGCGAACCAGCGGCGGTCGAATCCCTGGCGATCGCTGAGGACGACGGGGCGGCTGCCAGCGCTCCCGGGTGGCGCGAGTGAATGGCTCAAGACAGAACCCTCCTTTCCCTGCGGGACGTGGAGCGTCCGCGCGAGGCCTCAGTGGCCGCCGAACTTCTTCTCGCCGGCCTCGACCTTGATCGCCAGCTTGTTCTCGGCCGGCGGCAGCGGGCAGGTGGCGAAGGCGGTGAAGGCGCAGGGAGGGTTGTAGGCGGTGTTGAAGTCCACCACCACCTTGCCGTCCTTCGGCGGATCGGTGTCGAGGAAGCGGCCGGCGCCGTAGGTCTCGGTGCCGTTGGTGCGGTCGCCGAAGACCAGGAAGAGGCTGCCGTCCGGCCCCCCTTCGAGGGCGTCGATGCGGTAGGTCTTCCCCTGCCAGTCGAAGACCACGGCGCCGGGCGAGGGGTTGTCCTCGACCTGGCCGATGATGTTGGCGATCGGGATCTTCTTGTCCTTGTAGGGCTCGAAGCGGGCGACGACGCGCCATTCCGGGCGGATCGGGAACTCGTCGATCCCCTTGAAGCCGGCCCGCATCGGGCTCGTCTTGTCCTTGATCCGCACCCCCAGGCGGTCGCCGCGCTGGATGATGTAGAAGCTGAGCGAGCCGAGCTCCAGCACCGTCGGCTTCCCCTTGATGTCCGTCTCCAGCTTCTGGCCGGGGGTCACCGGCTTGCCGTCGGCGGTGAGGGGCACTCCGGGCTGGACGGTGAGGCGAACGGAGTTTCCCTCGCGGGTCAGCACGCCGGCGAGGGCCGGGGCCTTCCCTTCCGGCAGGAGGACAGGGTTGCCCGGATCGCTGCCGAGGCGGTTCTCGCCCGGCTTCAGCCAGTAGAGGCCGACCAGGGTGAGCCAGCCGTCCTCGCGCTTGAGCCCCTCCAGCCGGTGCTGGCGCCAGGTCTCGACCTCTTTTCGGTAGGCGGGATCAACCGCGGCCGGGTCGGGCTGGGCGGTCGCCGCGGCCGGGGCCTTGGCGTCGGCAGCCCACAGGGCGCTCCCGGTGAGGAGGGCGGTGATCAGGAAGGGGATGGCCAGGAATGGGATAGCGCGTCGGCTCGGTTTCATCGTCGGGTCCTCCAGGATCGGACGGAAAAGGATACCTCAGCGCCCGCGGCGCCGGAACTTTCCCGCCTCTTTTCCCGTATAGCTGCCAGGATGGGGCCCTAGCCCCGCCTTGCCAAGGAGACGCCATGCTGACGATCCGCGACCTCGTGAAGGTATATCCCGGCCCCGTGACCGCCCTCCAGGGGATCAACCTCGACGTGCCCCCCGGCATGTTCGGCCTGCTCGGCCCCAACGGCGCCGGCAAGTCGACCCTGATGAAGATCCTCGCCGGGCTGCTCGAGGCGACCTCGGGGCAGGTGGCGCTCGACGGCGAGGACGTGCTCTCCAATCCCGAATTGATCCGCCGGCGGCTCGGCTACCTGCCGCAGGAGTTCGGCTTCTATCCCCACCTGACCGGCGAGAAGATGCTCACCTATCTCCTGCAGCTCAAGGGGGTGGAAGCGC
>DASWQX010000415.1:0-1804 GCA_036403495.1 Thermoanaerobaculia bacterium | reverse complement strand
CAGAACCTTCGCTCCACACCCGCCCGCCTCGACGAGGCGGCCGGGCTCGCCGCCGCGGTCGACCTCGACGTGGTTCAGGCCATTCCCCTGAACCTGCCCAAGATCCGCCCCTCGACCTATCTCGGCAAAGGGCGCGTGGAGGAGCTGGCCGGCCTGATCAAGGCCGACGAGATCGGCCTCGTGGTGATGGATTGCGCCCTCTCGCCGGTGCAGCAGCGCAACCTCGAGAAGGCCTGGGGTGCCAAGGTCATCGACCGCACCGGCCTGATCCTCGAGATCTTCGGCCGGCGCGCCTCGACCCGCGAGGGACGCCTGCAGGTCGAGCACGCGCATCTTGCTTACCAGCGCAGCCGCCTCGTCCGGTCCTGGACTCACCTGGAGCGCCAGCGCGGCGGCTTCGGCTTCCTCGGCGGCCCCGGCGAGACCCAGATCGAGGCCGACCGGCGGATGATCCAGGAGCGGATGACCCGCATCGAGCGCGACCTCGATGCGGTGACGCGCACCCGCGGCCTGCACCGGCAGAGCCGGGCGCGGGTGCCGTACCCGATCGTGGCGCTCGTCGGTTACACCAATGCCGGCAAGTCGACCCTGTTCAACGCCCTCACCAAGGCCGAGGTGATGGCGCAGGACATGCTGTTTGCCACTCTCGACCCGACCGCGCGCGCCACGAAGCTGCCGCATGGCGAGACCGTGATCCTGTCCGACACGGTGGGCTTCATCTCCGAACTGCCGACGCCCCTGATCGCGGCCTTCCGGGCGACGCTCGAGGACGTGATCGAGGCCGACATCCTGCTGCACGTGCGCGACGTCTCCCATGTCGACACCGAGGCTCAGGCCGAGGATGTGGGCAACGTCCTCGACGAGCTCGGCATCGAGACGAGTGCCGACCGGATCATCGAGGTCTGGAACAAGGCCGACCTGCTGGATGAGGGTGAGCGCACGCGCCTCCTGAACCTCAGCGCCAAGGGCGGCGAGGCCGGCCGCAACGACCGGGACAGCGCTGCGCCGGTCCTGGTCTCGGCCCTGACGGGGGAGGGGCTCTCTGCCCTGACCAGCCGGATCGAGGCCCGCATCGCGCGCAGCCGCTCGACCTTCGCGGTCGTCCTGCCGCCGGAGGACGGGGCGCAGCTGCATTGGCTCTACGAGAACGCCGAGGTGCTCGACCGGCGCATGGAGGAGGGCGGCACACTGCATCTCGCGATCCGGATCGCGCCCGAGAAGGAGCCGCGCTTTCTCAACCGCTTCGGCGCTGCGCGCCGCCTGAACCGCATCGGGTGAGGCGACAGGTCCTCGGGAAGCCAGAGGGCGTGGCGGCGTCACGCGACGAGATCGGCGGCGAGACGGCGGCCTTGCGCTTGCTCCAAGCTACCTCGGGCGGTCGCATGTTCGCCCTGCAGATCGTCATCGTCCTCGTCCTGTTCATGGCGGCGCAGGTCTATGACGGCTCGCTCCATGCACTGAGTCACTGGTTCATCCTCGCGAGCTATGCGGCCGGCGTTGTCGCGGTCGCCCTGGCGGAGCGCGACGCCGGCCGCAGCACGGAAGCCCTCGCTTGGGGCGAGACCCGGCTGAATGCGGGCTTGGCGGTCTACGTCATCGTCGAGCACATGCTGGCGGGGGCAGGGGCCGTCGACGACGCCTCGGATGCGGTGAGCCAGCTTCCGGCCTTCCTGCTGCTACTGCAGGCGGGCCTGCGCATGCGGGTTCCCCACACCGTGCTGTTCTCAGGGGTCGTGACCCTGACCTGGGGCGGGGCGATCCTGATCGGTCTCCTGCACCCGGAGGGTTTCCTCGGACCGCAGAT
>DASWQX010000414.1:0-2006 GCA_036403495.1 Thermoanaerobaculia bacterium | reverse complement strand
ATCGCGGAATGCTGATTCACCATATTTTACCGGGAGCCTTGACATCGAGAGTCCACGGTCTACAATACGACCCGCAAAGCCGCTCTGTTTGCAGCCCGACGGTGTCCAGCTCGCTTGGCTCCTTGTAATCGTCTCCTTGCTGTCTCCGTAAAAGAAGACTGATGGCAAAACGGCACCACACGATCATCCTGATCCCCCACGCGCACGCCAAGCTGCGCAAATGGCAGGTCACCAGCCTGCAGATCGGGATTCTGGCGGGCGCCTTCCTCGTCCTCACCTTCGCCGCGTCTCTGTTCAGCTGGCTGCACTTCAGCCGGAACATCAACCCGATCGAGATCTCCCGCCTGAAAAGCGAGAACGAGCGGCTCCGCAGGACCAACATGACCTTCGAGTCGAGTGTCCGCAAGCTCCAGGGCCAGCTCGGCCAGTACGAGGAGCGCACCCGCCAGCTCGCCCTCGTGGCCGGGGTCGAGGGGATGGGGAGCGGCGCCGAGGCGGGCATCGGCGGCGGCACGCCGCTGGAGGAGGCCGGCCTCGGTGGCCTGCCCTCCCTCGAGAGCCGCGCGGGCCATCTCGCCGGCACCCTCGACGCCGTCGAGGCCCGGCTCAACGAACGGGTGCGCTGGATCTCCTCCACCCCGGCGATCGCGCCGGTCAAGGGGATCTTCACCAGCGGCTTCGGCTCGCGCGCCGATCCTCTGACCCACGGCCGCGGCGAGCACCAGGGGGTCGACATCGCCGCTCCGCCCGGCCAGCCGGTGCGCGCCAGCGCCGACGGCGTGGTGATCCGGGCCGGCGACGTCACCGGCCTGGGCAACGCGGTCTTCCTCGCCCACGGCTTCGGCGTCACCACCCGCTATGGCCACATGTCGCGGATCGAGGTGCGGCCGGGCCAGCGGGTCAAGCGGGGCGACGTCGTCGGTCGCGTCGGCAATACCGGGCGCTCCACCGGCTACCACCTGCACTACGAGGTGCGCGTCGACGGCGATCCCGTCAACCCTCTCGCCTACATCCTCGACGACGCCGTGGCCGGCGCTTCCTAGGCCTCCCTTCCCTCCCCTTCCGGAGCGCACCGCCGGCGGGCGGCAGGTGGAATTCTTTCTGGTAGACTGCGGGTTGTAGACGCTTGCCTTGAGCGACTTCGAGTCTTCCCCGAACCCCAAGCGAGAGTGCGATGATCAATACGATTCTGACCAAGATTTTCGGTAGCCAGCACGAGCGCGAAGTCAAGAAACTGCTGCCTGTCGTGGCCGCCATCAACGAGATGGAGTCGCGGATCAAGCCGCTCTCGGACGCCGAGCTGCGCGCCAAGACCGCCGAGCTCAAGACTCAGCTCGACAACGGGGCGCCGCTGGACGACCTCCTGATCCCTGCCTTTGCGGTGGCCCGGGAGGGGGCGTGGCGCGCCGTCCACATGCGGCCGTTCGACGTCCAGTTGATGGGCGGCATGGTGCTGCATAAGGGGCGCATCGCCGAGATGAAGACCGGCGAGGGCAAGACCCTGGTGGCGACCCTCCCCGTCTATCTCAACGCGCTGGCGGGCAAAGGGGTCCACCTCGTCACCGTCAATGACTACCTGGCCCGCCGCGACTCCGACTGGATGGGCCAGATCTACCGCTTCCTCGGCCTCTCCGTGGGCGTCATCCAGCACGACATGCCGGACGCCGACCGCAAGGTGGCCTACGGCTGCGACGTCACCTATGGCACCAACAACGAGTACGGCTTCGACTACCTGCGCGACAACATGAAGTTCGACCTCGAGTCGATGGTCCAGCGCGGCCACCACTACGCCATCGTCGACGAGGTCGACTCGATCCTGATCGACGAGGCGCGGACGCCGCTGATCATCTCCGGCCCCTCCGAGGAGTCGATCGACAAGTACTACGCCATCGACCGCATCATCCCCCGCCTGGTGCGCGGCGAGGAGATCGAGGAGAAGGACGGCGCGAAGCACACCACCGGCGAGTTCCTGGTCGACGAGAAAGGGCACTCGGTGTCGCTCACCG
>DASWQX010000413.1:0-2778 GCA_036403495.1 Thermoanaerobaculia bacterium | reverse complement strand
GGATTGTCACCCTCGTTCTGTCTCTGATGTCCTTGGCGTCCTCGGCGTCCTTGGCGTCCTTGGCTTCCTTGGCGTCCTTGGTCGCTTTTTCTCCCGTGCCTCCGCCCGGACACCGCGGATCGCCAACTCTCGCGGCGCTTCTACCGCCGCTCTCGCGCGCGGTTCCGCCGCGGCCGGCGCTTCTGAGCGGCGTATCTTTGCTCCTTCCGGGAAGGCGCCTCGCTGAGCTTTTCCCGCGTTTGCACCCATCGCCGCTCGTCCCGCCCTCACCGCCTGGAGCGGCGATGGGTTCGCCTTGGCGGGCGAACGTCTCATCCAGGGAGGCGACGCGGGCGTACGGCGGATTTGTGTCTCAAGCTTCTCCGGCGAACGCTGCGCCGCTCGAGGCGATACGGGCGCCTGTCACGGCGAGCGTTTCGTCAGGAGCGGCGGAAGGGGCGTAGGGACAGGCGAAGTGGCCAGCGTTTCAGGCGTCAGGTGCAAACGCGCGGGCGAAAGGGGCAGCAGGAGCGGCGGAAGGCAGCGGGAGGAGGATGAGAGGACAAAAAGAGGGGCCGGCGCTTGCGCGTCGCCGGCCCGGATTGAGCAAGCGAGGTGTTTAGTTGTTCTCAACCGGCGGGGCGCCGTCGGGGCCGCCGTGCGGGCCGTGCGGGTGCGCGGCCTCGATCTGCGCGAGCTTGGTCTGCTGGTCAGGCGTCAGCAGCGCCTTGAACTTGGTCTTGAAATCCTCGTGCAGGGCCTTGAGCTGCAGCTCGGTGTTGTGGGCGGCCAGCGTCTTCTGGCCGACCTCGTCGGAATTGGGGTTGACGCCGTTCATCAGGGTCTTGAGGTCGGCCTGCTGCTGGTGATGCTGGGCCATCAGCGGCTCGGCCTTGGCCATCAGCTCGGCGTGGAGCTTCTTGACGGCGGCCTGCTGGTCGGCGGTGAGGTTGAGGGCCTTGGTCATGTGGTCCATGTGGGCCGCCATGTCGCCGTGGCCGTGCGGGCCGTGCATCTGGGCCTGGACGGCGAAGGCGGCGCCGAGGACCAGCGCGGCGCTGAGGCAGAACGTCATGATCTTCTTCATTTTTCTATCTCCTTTAGGAGCGCCGCTCCTTCGCGACGCCGTCGTATCTTCGAGCTTCAGGATAGTGGCGCCGGCGGCCCCAGTCCTCAGGACGACGCAAGTTCTTTGTAAGCGTTGTAAAGCCGTCGATTCACAAGATCGATCAGCCGGCGAACCGGTACCCCCGCCGGTGCATGGTGAGGATCAACTCGGGGCGCGACGGGTTGCGCTCGAGCTTCTGGCGCAGCGAGGCGACGTGGACGTCCACCGTGCGGGTGGTGGGCATGGCGTCGTACCCCCAGACCTTGTCGAGGAGCTCGTCGCGGGTGAGCAGCGCGCCCCGGTTCTGGATGAAGTAGGTGAGGAGCTTGAACTCCAGCGCCGACAGCGAGATGGCCTCGCCGCCGCGGAAGACCTCGGCGCGCCGGAAGTCGACGCGGACGTCGCCGAAGCTGTAGGTGCCCGCGGCGGCCGCGGCCGGCGTGCGCGCGCGGCGGAAGAGGGCTTCCATGCGGGCGAGCAGCTCGATCATCTCGAAGGGCTTGGCCACGTAATCGTCGGCGCCCAGCTTCAGCCCCACCACGCGGTCCACCACCTGGCCGCGGGCGGTGAGCATGACGATCGGCACCTGGATCCCGCGCGTCCGCAGCTCGCGGCAGACCTCGAAGCCGTCCCGCCGCGGCAGCATGACGTCGAGCAGGATGAGGTCGAAGGAGCCTTCGAGCGCCCGGTTGAGCCCCTCTTCGCCGTCGCCGGCGTTCTCGACGTCGTACCCCTCGCTGATCAGGCGGTCGGTGAGGGTGAGGACGAGGCTCGGCTCGTCCTCCACCAGCAGGATCCGGCGCGAGGAGGAGGGCGCGGCCGGCAGGGCTTCGGCGGTCACGCCGGCGCCTCCATGCCCTGCATCTCCTCGGCGGCGCTGGCGGCGGGCAGTTGCAGGGTGAACGCGGTCCCCTTCCCCTCTTCCGTGGTCACCGTCACCCGGCCGCCATGGGCCTCGGCGATGTGGCGCACCAGGCTCAAGCCCAGCCCGCTGCCAGGGATGCCGTCGGTGGCGGCGTCGGGGCCGCGGAAAAAGGGTTCGAAGAGGTGCGGCAGATCCTCGCGGCGGATGCCCGGGCCGCGGTCGGCGACGGTGATCTCCACCGGTCCGTCGGCTGCTCGCCGCACGGAGACGCCGATCCAGGCGGCGCGGCTGCCGTACTTGACGGCGTTCTCGATCAGGTTGGCCACCGCGCGGCGGAGCGCGGCGCCGTCGGCCATCACCGGCGGCAGCCCGGGCTCGACCTCACGCTCGACGTCGATATGCTTCTCGCGCAGCAGCCAGCGGCAGTCCTGGAGGGCGCCGTCGACGGCCTCGCCGACCTCGACCGGCCGCGGATGATAGACGCGGCGCCCCGACTGGATGCCGGCGAACTCGAGCGCCTGCCCCACCATATTGGAGAGGCGGCGCCCCTCGCTCTCGATCAGCGCGCCGTAGCGCTTGACCTGAGAGGGATCGGCCACCACGCCGTCGGCGAGGTTCTGCCCGGCCGAGCGGATGGCGGTCAGCGGCGTGTGCAGCTCGTGGGTGACGCCGGCCACGAACTCGAGCTGCTGCCGGGCCAGCCGCTGCGCCCGCTGGGTGGTGACGAACATCATCCCGGCCGTGGCTCCCAGCAGCGCCAGGATGCCGAGGCTGATCCCCAGGTTGCGCCGGCGGATGGCGGCGACGGCCTCCTCCAGGGTGCCGT
>DASWQX010000412.1:0-3092 GCA_036403495.1 Thermoanaerobaculia bacterium | reverse complement strand
ACCGAGCGTTCAGAGCAGCTTGCGGAACATCGAGAGCACGTTGCGGAACAAGATCATTCGCAGCACTCACGAGACAGGACCCAAGGTTCTGCAGCTCTCGTCCTTGGAAGCCGCGTTGGTCAAGGAACGATACCCGGCCCTGCTCGTGGAGCCTGATCTCCAGCACTCGCTCGCCCGGACACCACTCTATTCTTCCATCGAGCCGGTCCAGGTTCTCGCCGCCGGTTCCAAGGCTCTGGAGATCGAGGTCCGGGGGAACGGGTCTCCGCTCCCGCAAGCTCGCGTCCTCCTGCTGATCGATGCCCAGCAAAAGGTTGGATATGAAGGATTTACAGATGAGCATGGGCTTCTTCAGATCTCCATTCGATCCACCGACTCCAGGTTCTCTCGGGTCGTCGTCATGCCCGCCGCCGGTTTCTGGTCTCGCGCTTGGGCGGACGTCGACGTCAGCTCAAGGCTGACGCTGAGCGTCGAGCCTCTCAGGATCGGCGGTTTTGATTGGGGTCTGAGTGTCACCGAGGCCAACTCCAGGGGCCAGCGAGGCGGAGAGGGAATCAAGGTAGGCGTCATCGATAGCGGCATCGGCCCGCACGGCAGCCTGCGAGTTGCTGGCGGCAAGAACCTGATCGAGGGGGAGTCCCCGGACGCCTGGCAGGACCTGGAGGGTCATGGAACCCATTGCGCGGGCGTGATCGCCGCCCTCGCGCTCACGGCGAGCACTTGGGGGTATGCGCCTCGCGTCGAGATCTACGGGCTGCGAGTCTTCGGAGGCGCCGACGGAGGAGGCTATTCATCCTCCATTGCCGAGGCGATCGAATGGGCGATCGAAGCCGAATGCGACGTGCTGAGCATGAGCTTCACGAGCGCCGCTCCGAGCAGCTTCTTGCGCGGCAAGATCGAAAAAGCGACGGACCGGGGCATCCTTTGTGTGGCCGCCGCGGGCAACGAAGGGGGAGCTGTCGGCTATCCGGCAAAATTTCAGAGCGTCCTGGGGGTCTCCGCCATCGGCAAGAAGGACACTTTCCCCTCGGACTCGATCCATGGTGAGGCCGCCAAAGGGATCTGGAGCCGAGACCGAGAATATTTCTTCGCCGACTTCTCCAACCGCGGCGACGAGATCGACCTCTGCGCTCCCGGGGTCGCGATCACCTCGACTCTGCCCAGCGACAGATTCGGCGCTTGGGACGGTACCTCCATGGCCTGCCCTCATGTCGCGGGGATCGCCGCGCTCGCCCTGGAAGCCGCCCCTGAGGTGCGGACCGCGGCCAGGGATGCGGAAAGGATGGGGCTTCTGAGCGATAAGGTCCTGGGACTCTGCAAGGACCTGGGAATGCCCTCCTCGCACCAAGGCTCCGGACTTCCCCGCCTGGCCTCCCTGTTCCACGCTTGACCCTGTGTGGGTCAGGGTCTATCCTGACCCTGGCCCACCAGGGGTCGGGGAGGCAACAGTGCATCGATACATCGTCTGGCAGGAGGAACCCAACGCCCGGCAGGGATCACTGCCGGATCGCCTCGGCGCATACTCCGATGTTTCGATCCTGCGTACGCACGGGCCCGATCAGGCCGTCATCTTGATGGACTCCGCGACCGAGGGGAAGATCCGGGCCGACCATCCCGATCTCTCGATCGAGCTCGACGTCCAGCACCGGATCGCCTGAGGCCCCGCCCGGCTACTCCTCGCCGAGGAAGGGGTAGCGGAAGTCCTTCGCCGGCACGAAGGTCTCCTTGATCGCCCGCTGCGAGGTCCAGCGCAGGAGGTTCGCCATCGAGCCCGCCTTGTCGTTGGTGCCTGAGGCGCGGGCGCCGCCGAAGGGCTGCTGCCCCACCACCGCGCCGGTCGGCTTGTCGTTGATGTAGAAGTTGCCGGAGGCGTGGCGGAGGACCTTGGTGAGGTGCGCGATCGCCTGCCGGTCCTGGGAGAAGACGGCGCCGGTCAGCGCGTAGGGGCTGGTGGTGTCGACCAGCTCCAGGGTCTCCTCGATCCGCGAATCCTCGTAGACGAAGACCGTCACCACCGGGCCGAAGATCTCTTCCTGCATCAGCTTGAAGCGGGGGTCCTTGGTCACCACCACGGTCGGCTCGATGAAGTAGCCGCTCGACTTGTCCCCCTTGCCGCCGATCAGGATCTCGGCGTCGGGCGAGGACTTGGCGAAGTCGATGTAGCGCATGATGCGGTCGAACGAGGGCTCGTCGATCACCGCGGAGACGAAGTTGCGGAAGTCCATGGGCGAGCCCATTTTGATCTGCCGCATCTCGTCGGCCAGCCGCTCGCGGACCGTGTCCCAGAGCGAGCGGGGGATGTAGACGCGCGAGCCGGCCGAGCACTTCTGCCCCTGGTACTCGTAGCCGCCGCGGATGATTGCCGCGACCAGCGAGTCGACGTCGGCCGCGGGGTGAGCGAAGACGAAGTTCTTGCCGCCGGTCTCCCCCACGATCCGCGGGTAGGAGCGGTACTTCGGCACGTTCTCGCCCATCGTCTTCCACATCGTCTGGAAGACCGGGGTGGAACCGGTGAAGTGGATGCCGGCGAAGTCGGGGTGGGCGAGCGCCGGGTCCCCCACCTTGGCCGCGCGGCCGGGGACGAAGTTGATGACGCCGTCGGGGAGCCCCGCCGCCTGCAGCACCTTCATCACATAGTAATTGGAGAGCACCGAGGTGGAGGCGGGCTTCCAGACCACGGTGTTGCCCATCAGCGCCGGCGCGGTCGGCAGGTTGCCGCCGATGGCGGTGAAGTTGAAGGGCGAGACGGCGAAGACGAAGCCTTCGAGGGCGCGGTACTCCACCCGGTTCCAGATGCCCGGATGGGACCAGGGCTGCTCGGTGTAGAGCACCCGCATGAAGTAGGGGTTGAAGCGCCAGAAGTCGATCAGCTCGCAGGCGGAGTCGATCTCGGCCTGGAAGGCGGTCTTCGACTGGCCGAGCATGGTGGCTGCGTTGAGGCGCTGACGCCAGGGGCCGGCCAGGAGGTCGGCCGCCTTGAGGATGACCGCCGCGCGGTCGTCGAAGGAGAGCTCCTGCCAGCCGGGGGCGGCGGCGCGGGCGGCCGTGATCGCGGCCTCGGCGTCCGCGTGGGTGGCGTGCGCCGACGTCCC
>DASWQX010000411.1:0-9322 GCA_036403495.1 Thermoanaerobaculia bacterium | reverse complement strand
GCCGTCGTTCTCCTGCTGAAGGGTGAGGACCGAGAGGATGTTCGCCTTCAGCTCCCGGCGGACGCCGTCGACCTCCACCTTGACCTTGTCGGCGTGAAGGGGAAGGGCGAAGAAGGCGAGGGCGGCGGCGATGGCCAGGGCGCGGAGAGCTGGAAAGTTTGCGTTCATCATCCCTTTGCGGCGGCAGGAGTGGAATCCAGAGGCACTTCGATCTTCTCGACCCGCTCGGCGCCCGGCGAGGCCGGCGCCCGCCCGTCCCGGTAGCGGCGCGAGTGGACGCGGGTGAACTCGGCGCCCAGCAGGAAGATCAGCGAGGAGAAGTAGATCCAGAGCAGGAGCAGCACCAGCGAGCCGGCGGCGCCGTAGGTGGTGTTGACGCCGGTGCGCTGGAGATAGAAGCCGACGGCATACTTGCCGACCGTGAACAGCACCGAGGTGATCGCTGAGCCCCAGGCGACGTCGCGCCAGCCGATCTCGACGTCCGGCAGGAGCTTGTACACCATGGCCAGCAGCAGCGCCATCAGCAGCCAGGAGAGCACCACGTCCGCGCCGCCGATGAGCTTCGAGACACCAACTTCCAGCCGCGCCTCGAGCACCTTTTGCAGGGCCGAGAGGCCGGCGCTGGCGGCGAGCGAAACGAGCACCAGGGCGCCCGCTCCGAGGACCAGCAGGAAGCAGAAGAGCCGCTTCTTGAGCAGGGTCTTGAGGAAGAAGCCCGGCTTCGGGCTGACCTCCCAGACGGTGTTGAGCGTGTCCTGGAGCTGCATCAGGACGCCGGAAGCGCTCACCAGGATGGTGGCGCCGCCGATCAGGGCGGCGATCTTCCCGGTACTCGGCTTGGCGCTGGCGACCACGAGCTGCTGGATCACCGCCGCCGAGTCGGTGCCGATGAACTGGCTGAGCACCCGCTGGATCTCACCGCGGGCCGCCTCCGCGCCGAACGCCCAGCCGGAGATCGCGATCACCAGGATCAGCAGGGGCGCCAGCGAGAAGAGCGACAGATAGGCGATCGCCGCGCTGTGCGTGGTCGCCTCGTGCTTGCTCCAGTTGGCGAGCGTCTCGCGGGTGACGTGCCAGAGGTTCTGTGGCTTCGGACGGTGCATCGGACCCGATGCACTCTGCAAGAGTCTTGCCGGACCCTCATCACCCCGGCCCGGGAAGGGAGAGGGGCCAGGGGTGAGGGCTCGGGCGGGGGCCTCTGCGCCTACGGCGTCTTCGCCTCGCCGTAGACTCCACTCTCAGGATATGCGGCGGACCATCCGGCCGCCCCGGTGAGCCTGGCCGGGAGGCGGGGGAGCTTCTTGCCGTCGGGGCGCGCCAGCGCTTCCTCGCCGACGCTCCAGGGGTGGCCGTCCTGATCGTTGATGAAGCTCGCGCCGAGCAGGGAATGGCCGGAGCGGGTGAACGTGCGGTCGCCGCGCTCGAAAGCCCGGATCGTCCGGTTCCTGGGATCGGCGCCCGGCTCGGCCACGATGGCGATCGGCCGCCCTCCCAGCTCGTCGTCGATCACCCCATCCTTGGCGACGCGGTCGACTGGATACGCCCGCGCCGCGCCGTTGACGACCACCCCGAAGACGAGGGCCTGCGGCTCGTCCACTGCCGGTCCGACCGGCTTGTACTCCCGCTTGAAGCCGGTCGCGAGCGACAGGACCCGTGTCTCCGCCCGGGCCTGGAACCAGTTCGTCCAGGAGATCAGCACCACGGGCACCGGCTGGAGCTCGATGCCGGAGCCGGCGAGCGGGCCTTCCACGGGCTTGCCGGTGAGCTGCTTCCAGAGCGTCTTGGTCTGGCGGTCGACGAGGAGCTGGTCGCCGTCGCGGTAGCGGCCGGAGGCGGCGAGGGTGAGGGTCCCCTTCGGCGTGTCGGTCCGGTAGGCCATCACGGAGCCACAGGAGCGGCAGTAGGCGATGGCCACGGGGTGGTGATCGATGGAGTCGTTGGCCACCGCGTGGGCGTCGAGGAAGCGCAGCGGATAGGCGCGGGCGTCGCCGCCGAGCTCGATCCCGGCGACCGGCTCGGCTGGCGTCAGATAGGTGGCCGCGCGGGCCCGCAGCAGCGGGGCGTGGTCGAGGGGCGGCGGAGCGGTGGCGCCCGCGGCGGCGAGAAGAAGGGCGGGGAGGAGGCTGAGAGCGCGCATGCCTCCATCCTAAAGGAAGTCGAAGCGAGTCGGTCAGGACCACGGTAGACTTCCCCCATGGCACGCCCGGCCCCGCTTTACGATCATCCTATTGATCCTCCAAATAATCCAGCCACCGAGCAGGATCTCTACGACCTTCCCGACGACGTAACGGGTGAGATCCTCGACGGCGAGCTGATCGTCCATCCCCGGCCGGACCCTCCGCACACTCAGGCGGCTTCCGGGTTGGGCGGCCTGCTGATCAGCTCCTTTCATTACGGGTTTGGCGGTGGGCCCGGAGGTTGGATCATCCTCGTCGAGCCCAAGATCCGCCTAGGCAACGACCTTCTCGTCCCCGACCTCGCCGGCTGGCGGCGCGAGCGCTTCGTCCCGATCCGCAAGGGGCCCTACACCGTCGCGCCGGATTGGATCTGCGAGCTGCTCTCGCCGAGCACCGCGCGAACCGACCGCGTGCGCAAGCTGCCGATCTACGCCCGCGAGAAGGTTTCCTACGCCTGGATTCTCGACCCAGCCCTCCGCACCCTGGAGGCTCTGCGGCTCCAGGACGGGAAATGGCTGATCCTGGGGGTCTTCCAGAAGGCGGACAAGGTCCGCGTCGAACCGTTCGAAGCGTTCGAGCTCGACCTGGCGCTGCTCTGGGAAAACCTGCCGGTGGACCCGGACGAAGCGGAACGGGAAAAGGAAGACGAGAGGTGGACCGGGGAAGAGGCCTAGCCTCTCTCCCGCCCACCTTCGGCGCTCAGTCCTCCAGCAGCCCCTTCGCCGCCATCCACTCCTTGTTGAGCTTCGAGAGGTAGCGCTCTCCGGAGTCGGGGAAGAGCGTGACCACCAGGGCGTCGGCGCCGAGCCGCTGGGCGACCTGGCGGGCGCCGGCCGCGGCGGCGCCGCCCGAGGAGCCGGTGAAGATCGACTCGCTCCGCGCCAGCTCCATCGTGGCCCGGTAGGCCGTCTTGTCGTCGATGGTGACGAACTCGTCGATGTAGTTCCACCAGACCGTCGAGGGCATGAAGTCCTCGCCGATGCCGTCGATCAGATACTGATGGATCTGGTCGGCCGGCGGCAGCTCGCGGTGCTCCAGGTAGTACTCGTAGACGCTCCCCACCGTGTCGACCCCGATGACGCGGATCTCGGGGTTCTTCTCTTTCAGGAACTTGGCCGCGCCGCTGATCGTGCCGCCGGTGCCGACGCCGACCACGTAGTGGGTGACCTTGCCGTCCGTCTGCCGCCAGATCTCCGGGCCGGTGGTGCGGTAGTGGGCCTCGGGGTTGGCCTGGTTGTAGTACTGATAAGGAAGGAAGGCTCCCTCCTCGTCGCGGAGCCGCTCGGCCACCTTGTAGTAGGAGCGCGGGTCGTCCGCCTCGACGCCGGTCGGGCAGGGGTAGACCGTGGCGCCCATCGCCTCCAGCAGCGCGATCTTCTCCTTGGGGATCTTGTCGGCGCAGGTGCAGATCAGCTTGTAGCCGCGCAGGTTGGCCACCAGGGCGAGGCCGACGCCGGTGTTGCCGGAGGTCGGCTCGACGATGGTGCCGCCGGGCTTCAGCAGCCCCGCCTTCTCGGCCGCCTCGATCATGGCGATGCCGATGCGGTCCTTGACGCTGCCGCCGGGGTTGAAGGATTCGACCTTCGCCGCCAGGGTGGCCGGCCCGCCGTGGAAGCGGCCCAGCTTGACCAGGGGGGTATTCCCCAGAGTTTCCAGGATGTTCTCGTAGATCTCCATGCGCTCTCCCAAAAGAGGGGGCGGATGCTAGCACACCGATCGCGGGACTCGGGTTGGCCCCGACCTTGCAATCTACTTTGGGCATGCGCCGGAGCTTCCGGTAGCACGACACCTTTGAGAGGAGACATCCATGAACGAGAAATATGGGACTGGAACTGCCGTGAAGGAGAACGACGTAACCACCACCGATCACGGTCACGACAAGGTCCATCCGGTCGGCAGCGGCGTCGGCGTGGCGGCGGGCGCGGCCACGGGCGCGGCGGTCGGCACGGCGGTCGGCGGTCCGGTCGGGACGCTGGTTGGAGCGGCGGTCGGCGCCGTCGCCGGCGGCCTGGTGGGCCACGGCATCGCCGAGGGGGTCAATCCCACGGTCGAGGACGCCTACTGGCGCGACAACTACCGCAACCGGCCGTACGCGACCGCCGGCCGCAGCTACGAGGACTATCAGCCGGCCTACCGCTATGGCTGGGAGTCGAAGGCGAAGTATGGCAACCGGACCTGGAACGACGCCGAGCCCGAGCTCGGCCGCAACTGGAACGACTACAACCAGGGCGCCGCGCGCCAGACCTGGGACGAGGCCAAGATGGCCACCAAGGACGCCTGGCATCGGGTCGAGGATCACATCCCCGGCGACGCCAACCACGACGGACACTAGAATCAGGTCCCGGCAGGGGCGGCCGCATCGGGCCGCCCCTACGAAGCCGCCAGCTCCCGAACCCCCGCCAGCAGCCGTTCCACTTCCTCAGGCGTGTTGTATATCGCGAAGCCCGTGCGGATCACTCCGCCGCGTCCGCTAAGCCCCAGCGCCTCGATCGCCCGGACCGCGTAAAAGTGTCCATCCCAGACTTGCACTCCCCGCTCGCCGAGAGCGCGGGCGGCGTCGGTGGGGTGGACGCCGTCGATGGTGATCGACACCGTGGGCGCGCGCGGGCCCGAGAAATCGGTCCCCCAGACGGTGACCCCCGGAATCTGCCGGACCTGCTCGTAGTAGGAAGAGGCCAGGGCGTGCTCCCACTCGCCGATCGCGGTCATCGCCGAGACGATCCGCCGGCGGAGATCCTCCCCCGCGCCGAACGAGGCGATGTATTCGATGGCCGCCTTCACGCCGGCGAGGGCGGCGTGGTTGAGGGTGCCGGTCTCGATCCGGAAGGGAGCGGCTTCGTCCTGGACGCTGAGCCGGTCGGTCCGCAGGCGGTCGAGCAGGCCGGGGCGGGAGTAGAGGATGCCCACGTGCGGCCCGTAGAACTTGTAGGCCGAGCAGAGGAGGAAGTCGGTGTCGAGCGCCACCACGTCCACCGGCAGGTGGGCGGCGTAGTGGACGGCATCGAGGAGGAGCAGGGCGCCGGCCTGCCTCGACAGCCGCCGGGCGAGGGCGGCGTCGTTGACCGTGCCGAGCGCGTTCGAGGCGAGACCCAGGGCCACCAGGCGGGTCCGCGGCGTGACCTGCCGCGCGAAGTCCTCGGCGTCGAGCCGGCCGTCGGGGCGCAGGGCGACTTCCCTGATCACGATCCCCCGCTCGCGCAGATGGAGCCAGGGACCCCGGTTCGCCTCGTGGTCGAGCTGGGTGATGACGATCTCGTCGCCCGCCGCCATCTCCCGCGCCAGCGCGTGGCTGAGCGAGAAGTTCAGGGTCGTCATGTTCTGGCCGAACGAGATCTCGCGGCCGCTCGGCGCTCCGAGGAAGGCCGCCGCCGTCTCGCGCGTGGCGTCGAGGAGGCGGTCGGTCTCGCGCGAGGTGGGGAACTCGCCGTGGGTGTTGGCGTTGGAGGTCCGGTAGTAGCCGGCCATCGCGGCGATGACCGGCTCCGGCACCTGCGTCCCCGCCGGCCCGTCGAGGAAGGCCAGCGGGACTCTCTGGACGTTCCGCGACAGCGAGGGGAAGTCGCGGCGGCACTGTTCGGCAGTAAATCCCGCGTTGAAACCCGCGTTGAAATTCATGGCGGGATCTTACGCGAAGATCCCTACCGGCTCCCCTCCGTGGCCGCGACCGGGACCGCCTTCGCCACCCGCTTGTGGCCGCTCCCGAAGACCGACTTGGGGTGCTCGGCCATCGCCATCGCGAACATGCGGTCGAGCCGACCGTCGACGCGGACCAGGGTCAGCTCGTTCCCCTCCAGGGAAACCACGAAGAGGTTGCGCAGGGTGCCGGCGTCGTCGCTGCGGACGTAGACCCAGGTGCGCTCGGCCTTCTCTCGCGTCCGGACCATCAGCGTCCAGCCGTTCTCCCCGAGCTGGCGCTCGAAGCGGGCGTCCCCGGTCAGGCGGTCGAGGTCCGGGAGGCCGTGGACCTTGTAGCTGGCGAAGTCGACGGCATGGATCTGGTCGAAGATCTCCGCCTCCTCACGGTCGTGGCCGTCGTGGGCGGCCAGCCGCACGAAGCCGTGCAGCAGCCCCATCGAGAGATGGCCGAGGTGGACGTGCTCGTCCGGCAGGAAACGGGCCTCGGGGAACCGGCGCTGCAGCTCCCAGCGCACCTGCTCGACCGAGGGGGACCCGCCGCAGCCGGCGAGCAGGGAGGCGAGGGAGAGCAGGACGGCGAACGGAAGTAGACGCTTCATGGCAAGTCTCCGTAGAGAGCGTTGAACATCATTCCGGTTTCTTGGCGTTCGGTTTCTTGGTATCCGGCTTCTTGGCGCCGCCGGCGGCCGGCACCTTCACGTGCAGGGTCTGGGCGATGCTGCCGATCTGGGCGGGATCGATCCGGCCAACGATGTTGATGACCACCGCCTCGTCCTTGGGATCGAAGGAGAGCAGGGTGAGCCCCTGGACCTTCCCGTCCGCCTCCTTGAGGTAGACGTAGGTCTCCTCGCCCTGGTCGCGAACCCGCATCGTGGACTTCCACCCGCGCGCCTCCAGCCACTTGACGGCGCGCTCGATCTTGACCTTGGTGGCCGCCGCGTCCTCCCCCTTGAGCGGGAAGACCTGGAGCTTGATCGACTTCAGCCCCGCCATCACCGCCGAGAAGGCGGGGTCCTCCTTGGTGGCCGCCGCCACCATGTGCAGCAGGGGGCCTTCGAGGTTGATCTCGACGCTCACCTTGTCGGGCGGGAAGAGGTCGAGCTTCTCGATCGGCACGTAGCCGGGCTGGCTCTCGAGGCTCTGCGCCCGTCCCGCCGCGGCGGCCATGGCAAGCATCAGGGTGAGGACGATCGTCGGTGTGCGCATCTTCAAAGCTCCTTCCGCCGTCTCCGGAGGACCTCGTCGCGGACGTCGAGGCCGGCCTTGCGGGTCACCTTGCCGAAATAGGCCAAGGCGAGCCGCGCCTCCCGGGTGGCCTCGGCGACCTGCTCCCGCTGTTGCTGGACCCGCTGGAGATGGACGAACAGCGATCCGCCACCGATCGCCAGCGCCAGGACGGCCGCCGCCGCGGCCACCCTGAGGTGCTCCGTCCGGCGCGGCCGGAAGGGCACGACCTCGCCGCGCCCCGTCCGGACCACCCGCGCCAGCAGCTCCGGCGGGCACTCCGGCTGCGGCAGGGCGCGCAGCTCGCCCTGGATCCGCCGGGCCAGCCCGGCCTCCGCGGCGCAGGCGGCGCAGCTCGCCAGATGGCCGCGCAGGCGGTCCGCGTCCCCGGCGTCCAGCTCGCCGTCGAGGAAGGGCTCGAGGAGGTCCAGCGCTGCCGCGCAGGAGAGGGAGTCGTTCGCATCTTCAGCTTGCATGCTCGTCCTCTTTCAGTCGTTCCCGCAGCTTGCGCCGCCCGCGGTGGAGATGGACGCGGACGGTGACCTCCGGGATGCCCAGGGCCTCGCCGATCTCGCGGTGCGGGAGGCCCTGGACCTCGCGCAGGATCACGATGCTCTTGTAGGGCTCGCCGAGGTCGGCCAGCGCCGCCAGCAGCCGCCGTCGGAAGTCCGCGGCCTCCGCCCGCGCCCGCGGATCGGGCTCGGCGCTCGCCACCGCCTCCGTCGCCACGTCGTCGAGGGTCGGAGTCAGGCCGGCCGCCGTCTCGCTCCGGCGCTTCCGCAGCAGGTCGTAGCAGGCGTTGCGGGTCACCCGCAGCAGCCAGGCGCCGAGCCGCTCCTCGTCCACCCCGTCCCGATGACGCCACAGGCGGAGCAGCACCTCCTGGGTCACGTCCTCCGCCTCCTCCCGGCTCGAGAGCAGATAGCGGGCGAAGGAGTAGACCCGGCGCTGATATCGGTGCGCGGTGTCCTCGAAGGCCGTCAGCATCCAGAAAGGAAGACGGACGGGCCGGCGGAACGTTTCACTCCGCGGAAAGTCCTTTTTTCAATGTTTGCGGCCGTAGAACATTGTTTGAGGTGTTCAAACAATGTTGGGCGGGCTCAAACAATGTTCCAGCCGCTCAAACATTGTTTGGGAGCTTCAAACATTGTTTTTTCCCGCCAAACAATGTTTGAAGCCAAAAAACAATATTTGAGAGCTCCCGGCGACTAGAATCGCCCGTGCTCCGTCCGTCCCCGATTTTCGCGCTGACCCTGCTTCTTTCCGCCGCCTCTTTCGCGGCGGCTCCCACGCTCGACCACGCGATCGGGCTGCACCAGGGGGGTCATCTGCCGGAGGCGCTGCGGGAGTACCACGCCCTCGCCGCCAGCCCCGATCCGGGGACCGCGGCCACGGCGCTGATGAACGCCTGCGTCATCCAGAACGACCTCGGGGACTCCCGCGCGGCGCTCCCGGACTGCCGGCGGGCCCTCGACCTGGCGCGGACGCTGGGGGACGCGGAGGAGATCGGCCGGGCGCTCAACAACCTGGGGCTGGCGCTCGAATCGCTGGGGGAGGCGGCCGAGGCCGAGCGCCGCTTCCGCGAGGCGCTGGCCGTCAACCGCCAGGCGGGAGCCGCCGAATCCGAGGCCGCCAACCTCTCCAACCTCGGCACGCTCGCCTTCGAAGGGGGGCGCTACACGGCCGCGCTGGAGCTCCACGGCGAGGCCGCGGCGCTGGCGGCGCGCCACTCGCGCGAGCCCTGGGCGGCGGAGCAGGTCCGCATCGCCCGCATCAATGAAGGGGTGGTGCTGGACAAGGTCGGGGCCTACCGGGAGGCCCTCGACCTCTACCGCCAGGTGCTGGGCGCCGCCGGCGAGCTCGACCCCGGCCGCCGCGCCGCCCTGCTGGTCAACACCGGGGTGATCTACCGCAACCTGGGCGATCCGGTGAAGGCGGTCGACCTCTTCCAACAGGCGATTGCGGGGTATCAGGCGCGGGGCCCGAGCGGCGACAGCGCCGGGCTCTCCAACGCCTGGCTCAACCTGGCGCTCGCCCTCCACCTCAACCTGGAGCGGACCGCCGAGGCCGAGGACGCCTACCGGCAGGCTCTCCGCCTGGCCGAGGCGAGCGGCGACCGCGCGGAGGAGATCCAGGATCTCTTCTATCTCGGCCGCCTGCTCCTCCGGCAGAACCAGCTAGGAGAGGCCGAGGCGGCGTTTCGGCGCTGCCTCGCGGCGGCCGAGGCGAGCGGCTCGGCGGAGGGGAGATGGTCGGCCCGCGAGGGTCTGGGGAGGATCTCCCGC
>DASWQX010000410.1:0-2713 GCA_036403495.1 Thermoanaerobaculia bacterium | reverse complement strand
CGAGTCGGCGAAGCTCAAGGCCGCCCGGATGACCGACGCGGAGAAGGCCGGCGCCGAACGGCCGGACGTCAATCACGCGGTGCAGAGGCCCGAGATCGTCTCCCATATGCCCCCCGAGTACACCCTCGCGGCGCGCAAGGAGGAGGTGGAAGGCCAGGTCATCGTCGAATCGATCATCGACAAGGACGGCCATGTGCTCTTCCCGCGCCTCTTGCAGACGCAGCCCAAGGGACTGGGCCTCGCCGCCCTCGACGCCATCTGCCACTGGCGCTTCAAGCCGGCGACGCTGAACGGCGAGCCGGTGAAGGTCTACTACGTGCTGACCGTCAACTTCAAGATCGACAAGACGCCGGGACCGCCGAAGCTGCAACATCCGTGATCCCCCAAACCCCGTCATAATCGCCGCATGGGACCGGAATTCTCCGTCGTCATCCCCACCCACAACCGCCTGGAGGTCCTCGCGGAGGTGCTGCAGGCGCTGGAGTTCCAGCTAGGAGCTCCTTCCTTCGAGGTGGTGGTGGTGGACGACGGCTCGACCGACGGCACGGCCGACTGGCTGCGCAGCCGCGCCGCGTCCCGGACGACGCGGGTGCCGCTGCGGGTGCTGGTGCAGGAGAACCACGGTCCGGCCGCGGCGCGCAACACCGGCGTCGCCGCCGCCTCCGGCCGCTGGGTGGCCTTTCTGGGGGACGACACCGTCCCTTCTCCGGGATGGCTGGCGGCCCATCGCGAGGCCCATCGCCGGCGCGGCGACGACCCTCATCTGGGGGTGATTGGCTACACCGGCTGGCACCGCCGCATGCGCCTCAACCCATTCCTGCGCTACATCAACGAGCACGGCCTCCAGTTCGGCTACGCGCTGATCCACGATAAAGAAGACGTACCGTTCAATTTTCTATACACCTCCAATCTTTCGCTGCCGCGCGACCTCCTGCTCGCCGAGCCCTTCGACCTGCGATTTCCCCATGCGGCATGGGAAGATATCGAGGTCGGATACCGTTTGAAGAAGAGGGGATTCCGTCTCATCTACGAACCGGCGGCGACCGTGGCCCACGATCATCCGACCGATCTGAAGCGGTTCGCGGAGCGGCAAGAGAGGGCGGGATTCTGCGCGGTGGTGTTCTACCGGCTGCACCCCGAGCTCGGCTCCTTTCTCGGAGTCGGTCCGGGCGGCCCGCCGCCACTGCCGCCGGAGGTGCCGCAGAGGCGCAGGGAACGGCTGGTCCGGGCCTTGCAAAATTGGCCGGTGAGCACCCCCAGGATGTGGGAAGATGTGCTCCGGTATCACTACATCAAAGGTCTTCACCGCGCCTGGTCTGAAATGGGCGCGGAGCTGGAAAAAGGAGAATCTTCATGATCACCCTGAAACCCGCTACCAGCCGGCTCACGGTCCGGGCGGCTAGCACGGCGTTCGCCGCGCTGCTGGCCCTTGGCCTGCCCCTGGCGGCGCAAAGCCGCGGCGGGCATGGCGGCGGTGGGGGCGGCGGCTCGGCCCATTCCTCCGGCGGAGGCTCTCATTCGAGCTCCGGCGGCGGTCACTCCTCGGGGGGGCGCACCGCGCACGGAACCCCCGGCTCCTCCTCCGGCGGCCAGCGTCAGCCCGGCCACGGCGGTCATGGCGACGGCGGCCATGGCGGCCACGGTGGCCATGGCGGCGGCTACTGGCGCGGCGGCCACTTCTACTACTACCCGTTCGGCTTCGGTTTCGGCTTCTGGCCCGGCTACTGGGACGGCTGGTACGGCGGCTATTACGGCGACCCGTACTACCCCTACTACCGCGGGGACGGCGGATACTACAACCGCGAGAGCCGCGACGAGATGGGTGCCCTCGACCTCGACGTCTCACCCGGCCGCACGCACGTCTTCGTCAACGGCGAGGACCTCGGCATCGTCGACAAATACGACGGCTGGCCGGGCTATCTCTGGCTGCCGGAAGGCACCTACGACATCGCCTTCTATCTCCCGGGGTACAAGACCCTCGCCCGCCAGATCACCATCTACCCGGGCTCGGTGATCGACATCGACGACAGCATGGAGAAGGGGAACGCGGTCCGCCCCGAGGACCTCGCCACCAAGACCCACGAGCGGCGGGACGACCGGCTCCGCTACGAGCGCGATCGTCAGCAGTGGCTCGAGCGTCAGAAGGGCGACGACAATGACGACGACCAGGACTGGCACGACCGCGTCCGCCACGAGCGTGGCACGATGCGGAACGACCAGGATCGCGACGACGACCATGGCGACGATCGCCGCCAGGGCCGTTCGCGGGACGACTCCGCGGGCTCTCACCTCCGCCTCTCGGTGGAGCCCCAGGATGCCTCGGTCTATCTCGACGGCCAGTTCGTCGGCACCGGCACGGACCTCTCGCTCCTGCACGCCGGCCTGCCGGTCGCTCCCGGCCATCACAAGCTCGCCGTGGTGCGCCCCGGCCATAAGGCGATCGAGAAGGAGTTCGACGTCAAGTCCGGCGGCAACATAGAGCTCGAGATCTCCCTCGAGTCCGGCGGCCGGTAGACCGCACGATCATCGAAGCCCGTTCAAAATGGGCGCTCCTCCGGGGGCGCCCTTTTTCTTTAGGACTCGTCACAGAATAACTGCACCAGTTCCCCGGAGCACGGCAGCCCCAGGACGTCTGGTTCCGTCCGGCCCAACGGGCCGGGAGAACGGAGCCCAGGGCTGAGGCCGAAGGCCGATGCCCTGGGTGGGAGGGAGG
>DASWQX010000409.1:0-4250 GCA_036403495.1 Thermoanaerobaculia bacterium | reverse complement strand
CCTGTTCAGGAAAGGGTTGCTGCTGATCGCGGCGCCCATCGTCTTTCAGCTCGTGTTCCTCGCCATCCTGCTCTCGATGCAGCGCGAGAGCGCGGACGCCGAGCGCTGGGCGCTCCACTCCAAGGCGGTGATCACCAGCGCCGAGGCCGTGGTCCGCCGGCTCGACCACGAGAGCAGCCGGGTGCGCGGCCTGGTGATCACCGACAGCCCGGTCTTCCTGGGCAACCCGGCGGCCGAGATCGAGCGCGCCATCGACGACCTGTTCCGCCTGGTCGCGGACAACCCGCCGCAGCAGCGCCGGATCGAGGACTTCCGCGCCGCCAGCCGCCGGCTCGCGGCGTGGACCGCCGAGCTCGAGAGCCTGGTCCGCGCCGGCCGGGACAGCGCCGCGGCCGACCGCATCCGCACCCTTCAGGGCGAGCGCCTGCTGGAGGCCACGCACGGGGTCATGGACGGCTTTCTCCTGGAGGAGCAGAGGCTCGACCGCCAGCGGGCGCGGCGCCTCGAGCGCAGCCGCCTGCACCAGCGGGAGCTGCTCGCCGCCGCCGGTGTGGCCGCCCTCGGTGTCGCCCTCCTGATGGTGCGGCTGTTCAGCCGCGGGATCAGCTCGCGGCTCGCCGTCGTCACCGCCAACGCCCAGCGGCTGGCGGAGAACGCCCCCCTGACCGCACCCCTCGGCGGCCAGGACGAGATCGCCCGCCTGGACGGCACGCTCCACCAGAGCGCCGAGCGGCTGGCCGCCGCCGCCGCCAGCGAGCGGCGCACCCAGGCCGAGCTCGCCTCCCGCGCCGAGCTGCTGGCCGCCGCCAACGAGGAGCTGCGGCAGAAGACCGGCGAGGTCGAGACCTTCGTCTACAGCGTCTCCCACGACCTGCGCTCCCCCCTGGTCAACCTCCAGGGGTTCAGCCGCGAGCTCGACGGCTCGGTCCGCGACCTGCGCCACCTGTTCGCCGGCGCCGACCTGCCGGCGGCCACCCGCGGCCGGATCGCCGCCATCGACCGCGACATGACCGAGTCCCTCCGCTTCATCCAGACGGCGGTGTCGCGCTCCGGCAACATCATCGACGCCCTCCTCCGCCTGTCGCGGGCCGGCCGGATCGAGTACCAGTGGCAACCGGTCGACGTGGGGAGCGTCGTCCACCGGATCGTCGACGCGATGCGCGCCACCGTCGAGCAGCGGGGCGCCGAGGTCATCGCCGGCGACCTGCCTCCGGCCTGGGGGGATCCCACCGCCCTCGACCAGGTGTTCGCCAATCTGATCGGCAACGCGCTCAACTATCTCGACCCGAGCCGGCCCGGGCGGATCGAGATCGGCGCGCGGGCGCCCGGCGTCCCCGGCGCCCCGATCACCTACTGGGTGCGCGACAATGGCGTGGGGATCGCCGAGGGCCATCAATCCAAGCTCTTCGTGGCCTTCCAGCGGCTGCACGGCGACCTCGCCCCGGGCGAGGGGATCGGCCTCGCGCTCACCCGCCGGATCGTCGAGCGGCACGGCGGCAAGATCTGGGTGGAATCCCGCGACGGGGCGGGCTCGACGTTCCTGCTCACCCTGCCCGCCGTCGAGCCCGGGTGGCGATAAAGCAGGTAGACTAGGGAAGGACTTGGCGAGTCGCAGGCCGAACGAGGGGGGGGCGTCTTGGAATCAGTGACGATCATTCTGGCCGAGGACGACGACGGCCACGCGACGCTCATCGAGCGCAACTTGCGGCGCGCCGGGCTGGACAACGGCTTCATCCGGCTGAAAGACGGCCAGGAGGCGCTTGATTTCCTTCTCGGTTCCGAGACGGCCCCCCGCCCCGAGCCCTGCGTGCTCCTCCTCGACATCAAGATGCCGCGCGTCGACGGCATCGAGGTCCTCAGGCGCCTCAAGGTGGACCCCGGGACGGCGACCCTGCCGGTGATCATGCTCACCACCACCGACGATCCGCGGGAGATCGAGCGTTGCTACCAGCTCGGCTGCAACGTCTACATCACCAAGCCGGTGGAGTACGAGCAGTTCATCGAGGCCGTCAAGCGGCTGGGCTTCTTCCTGAAAGTGGTCAAGCTGCCGCCCTCTTCCCCGGCGGCATGAACGTTGGCTGAAGGTCTCGTGGACGCCGGCAACCGTCGCATCCTGATCGTCGAGGATGACGAGGGCATCGCGCTGCTCGAGCGCCGCGCCCTGGAGCGCCGGGGGTACGCGGTGGTGGCGGCGGCGACGCCGGAGGCGGCGTTCGAACGCCTGCGCGAGCCGCACCGGTTCGACCTCGCCCTCTTCGACTTCCGCCTCGGGGGCCCCGAGAGCGGGCTCGACCTCTACGGCCGGCTGCGCGCCGAGTGGCCCGAGCTGCCGGCCATCCTGGTCACCGGCTTCAGCGACGAGGGGAAGGTGATCGAGGCCCTGCGCGCCGGCTTCCGCGACGTCCTGCCGAAGACCGGGAACTACCTCGAATACCTCCCCCTCGCCGTCGAGCGGGTGCTCAAGCTGGTCGACGCCGACCGCCAGCTCGCCGAGTCGGCGGCCCTGCGCGAGAGCGAGGAGCGCTTCCGGCTCGCCACCGAGGCGATGTCCGGCTTCATCTACGACTGGGACCCGCGCAGCGGCCACGTCGGGCGTTTCGGCCGGGTCGAGGAGATCCTCGGCGACTCCCCATCCGATCCCACGGGGGAGGAGTGGATCGCCCGCCTCCACCCCGACGACCGCGAGGCCGCGATCCGCGCCACCTCCGAAGCGCTCGCCGGCAAGGCCGAGAGCTACTCGCTGGAGTACCGCGTCCGCCATCGCGACGGCCGTTACGTCGACGTCTACGACCGCGGCCGGATCCTCCGCGACGCCGCCGGGTGCGCCGTGCGGGTGGTCGGCGGCACCGACGACATCTCGGCCCGCCGGCGGGCCGAGGAGGCGCAACGGGAGACCGAGGCGAGCCTGCGCTCGGCGGCCGAGGAGCTGAAGCGGATGAAAGAGGTGGCCGAGTCGGCCAACCGCGCCAAGGACCACTTCCTGGCCGTCCTCAGCCACGAGCTGCGGACGCCGCTGACCCCCGTGCTGACCACCATCCAACTCCTCGAGCGGCGGGCCGGCCTCCCCGACGAGCTGCGGGAGCCGCTGGCGATGATCCGCCGCAACGTGGCCCTCGAGGCCCGCCTGATCGACGACCTGCTCGACCTCACCCGCATCGCCCGCGGCAAGCTCGAGCTCTACTTCCAGCCGGTCGACGTCCACGAGCTCCTGCGCCAGGTGCTGGAGATCTGCGCCCCGGACATCCTCGCCAAGCGGATCGGCGTCACCACCGAGCTGGCCGCCCGCCGCAGCCGGGTCCAGGCCGACCCCGCCCGCCTGCAACAGGTGTTCTGGAACCTGGTGAAGAACGCCGTCAAGTTCACCCCCGCCGGCGGCCACGTCACCGTCGCCACCAGCGATGGCGGCGACGAGGGGGACGGCACGGTGCGGGTGCGGATCGCCGACACCGGCATCGGTATCGACGCCAGCAAGCTGCCGCAGATCTTCGACGCCTTCGAGCAGGGTGGGCAGGACGTCACCCGGCTGTTCGGTGGCCTGGGGCTGGGGCTCGCGATCAGCAAGGCCCTGGTGGACCTCCACGGCGGCACCATCGCCGGCGAGAGCGCCGGCCACGGGCTCGGCGCCACCTTCACCCTCAGCCTGGCCGCCGCGCCCGAGGCGCTCGACGCCTTCCCGCTCTCCCCCCCGGCGGCCGAGGCGCAAGGCGCCGCAGACCTCCGCATCCTCCTCGTCGAGGACCATGCCGACACCCGCGAGGCGCTGGCCGACCTGCTCCGGATGTACGGCCACGACGTCCAGGTCGCCGGCTCCGTCGCCGCCGCCCTCGAGACCGCCGCCGCCGGCCGGTTCGACCTCGTCGTCAGCGACCTCGGCCTGCCGGACGGCAGCGGCCTCGACCTCATGCCGCGGATCCGCGCCCTCTCCACCTACGAGGTGAAGGGAATCTGCCTCACCGGCTACGGCATGGAAGAGGACATCCGCAAAAGCCGCGAAGCCGGCTTCCTCGCCCACCTCACCAAGCCGGTGAACTTCCAGGAGCTGGCCGCGGTGCTCAGCCGGATCACGGCGGCGGAGCAAGAAATACGGCTCGTCGAAGGGATGTAGAGACGTTCCCAGCCCGTCCACGACAACCTCCCATAGGCCACGGGGACGGCGGGACGTCTCCGGCGGAGGGCTGGCGGACGCCGCTGACACGGACGGTTTGAAGCGTGGCGGCCCTCTGAAGGATGGTGCCAGGCGGAAGGGCAAA
>DASWQX010000408.1:0-3980 GCA_036403495.1 Thermoanaerobaculia bacterium | reverse complement strand
AGTTGCGCCGGCTGCCACGCCCTGACCTCGAGAACCGATCCCCACCGCAAGATCAACGCCGTCATGACTCCGATCGAGGAGCTCGGCACCGATTCCACGATGGCGCTCAACGCCACCAGCATGGGAAAGAGCGGCCCGCTCCAGGGTTCCCGGACCTACTTCCTGGTGGGGGACCGCTTCGGTCCGACGGCTGTGGGAGCGGATCTCCTCAATCACGTCATCGTCGGCGCGATCCTGGACCACCCCTTGAAGTCCGTGAGCGCGATCACGAAGGATCTCGAAAACGTCAAGTTCCAGCTCCCGAAGCCCCGCAAAGCTTACAAAGCGCGCCCGCTGGACGGCATCTGGGCGACCGCTCCGTACCTTCACAACGGCTCGGTGCCCAGCCTCTGGCAACTGCTCCAGCCGGAGGACCAGCGGATCAAATCGTTCTATCTCGGCACCACCTTCGATCCGGTGAACGTCGGCTTCGACACCGCGCAATCCCCCGGCAGCTTCGAGCTCGACACCACGCTCCCCGGCAATTACAATACCGGGCATACGTATGGGACGAAGCTGACCGACGCGGAAAAGTGGGAGTTGGTCGAGTTTATGAAGACGCTTTGAGGTCCAACCCGCCCCGAAGGGGCGGAATTTGAATAGCCTGGCATTTCAATGCCAGGTAGGCAGTTCCCCAATATTTCATCCGCCCTGAAGGGGCGGGACCCGACGTCGGGCGATCATCGAACGGCACCTATCCCCGGCATTGAAATGCCGGGCTATTCAAATTTCGCCCTTCCAGGGCGAGGGTCCCGGGCCGCCGCGCCGTCCCCCGCGTCCAGCCCCAGCCGGCGCCAACCTTCGATCCCCAGGGCTCGCATCGTGGCGATGTTCCTGCCGTAGATCTCGGCGGCGTCGGGAAAGGCCGCCACGGCGCGCTCGACGCTGCCCTCGCGGAGCAGGTGGAGCAACGGATGGGGGGAGCGGTTCGTATAATTCTCGATGTCGTCTTCGGCGGTTCCCGCGAACTGGTAGCGCGGGTGGAAGCTGGCGATCTGGATCACCCCTTCGAGGCCGAGGTCGGCGACCGCGCCTTCGGCGACTCCCAGGAAGTCGTTGTAGTCCAGGAAGTCGGTCAGCACGGCCGGATGGATCAGGAGGGTCGTCTCGATCTCTTCCGGCGCCGCCGCGACCAGGGTTCGCAGCTCGTCGATCAGGTCGGCGAGCAGCGCTTCGGGGGTCGTCGCCGCGCTGACGGCGTAGCGGATCTGGTTCCGGATGTGGACCGCGCGGGCGAAGGGGCAGAGATTGAGACCGATGACGGCGGTTTCGAGCCAGCGCCGGGTAGCGGCGACGACCGTCTCGTCGGCTTCAGGACCCACGGGTCAAGGACTCCGACCCACGGGTCAAGGACTCCGACCCACGGGTCAAACACTGCGACCCACGGGTCGACGACTCTGACCCACGGGTCAAGGAGCGTGACCCACGGGTCGAAGAGTGCGACCCACGGGTCAAAGACTCTGACCCACGGGTCAAGGAGTGCGACCCACGGGTCGACAACTTGGACCCACGGATCGAGGACTCTGACACACGGGTCGAGGAGTGCGACCCACGGGTCAAAGACTCTGACCCACGGGTCGAGGACCGCGACCCACGGGTCGAAACCCTGGACCCACGGGTCGAAAAGCGCATCACGGGGTCTGCACCGGCCGCGGCACGATCACGGCTCCGCCTTTCATCACGAAGCGCACGCGCTGGAGCTCGGTGACGTCGGTGAGCGGGTCGCCGTCGACGGCGATCAGGTCGGCGAAGCGGCCGGGCGTCAGGGCGCCGACGCGGTCGCTCCAGCCGAGGAGGTCGGCGGCGTTGACGGTCGCCATGCGGATCACCTGGGCGGGGGTGAGGCCGAGGTCGAGGAGCGAGTGGAACTGGTGGGCGTTCTGGCCGTGCGGGTAGACGCCGGCATCGGTGCCGAAGGCGAGCTTGACGCCGGCCGCGATGGCGCGCTTCCAGTTGGCGATCTGGTGCACCCGCAGCTCCTTCTCCTTCTCCAGCATCTTCGGCGGCAATCCCAGATGGTCGGCCTCGGCGACGATGTACTCGTCCGTATAGATGTCGGGCACCAGGTAGATCCCCTTCGCCTTGAGGAGCTGGATACCCTCGTCGTCGATCAGGCCGCCGTGCTCGATCGAGGAGACCCCCGCCCGCGCCGCGCGCTTGATCCCCTCGGCGCCGTGGGCGTGGGCCGCCACCTTCTTGCCCCACATCGCCGCCTCGGTGACCACCGCGTCCATCTCCTCCTGCGAGTACTGCGGCGCTCCCACCGAGGCCTCCTCGGAGAGCACGCCGGCGGTGGCCATCACCTTGATCAGGTCGGCGCCGTTCTTGACCTCGAAGCGCACCAGCTTGCGGATCTCGGCCGGGCCGTCAGCGACACCTGAAAAGTGATCGAAGCGCAGGTAGGGCGAAAAACCCGAGAGGTCGTTGTGGCCGCCGGTGGAGCCGATCGCCAGCGTCGCCACCTGCATGCGCGGCCCTTCGACGTCGCCGCGGTCGATGGCGTTGCGCAGGGCCACGTCGATGAATTCGATCGCCCCGACGTCGCGCACCGTAGTGAACCCCGCCTCCAGCGTCCGGCGGGCGTAGACGTGGGCCATCACGGCGACGTCGATCGGGCTGCGGCGGAAGAGGTCCTCGTAGTAGTTGCCGGACTGGCTGGTCATGTGGGTGTGGCAGTCGATCAGCCCGGGAAGCACGGTCTTCTTGGAGAGATCGACGATCTCCGCACCCGCCGGGATCGCCAGCCCTGAGCCGATCGCGGTGATTCGGTCCCCCTGGATGAGGATCACGGCGTCGCGCACCGGAGCGCCGCCCAGGCCGTCGATCAGCCGGCCGGCCTTGACGGCGATGATTTTGGGAGGCGCGGTTTCAGAAGCGGCCGTGGCGGCGGCGCTGGAGAGGGTGGCAAGAGCGAGCGCGGCGACGATCAGACCGGCGAAAAGGCGGGCGGTGGGTTTCATGGCGCCCTATGGTAGTGCAGGACGCGCGTGGTGAGGGTTGGTGGGCTGCGACCTCACCCTCGGTCCCTCTCCTGAAGGAGAGGGAGGGCTTGACGGGGGCCGCTTCGCAGTCGTCCCCCTTCTCCTTTTAGGAGAAGGGGATAGGGGATGAGGTCGCAGGCCGCGTTCTTACGGAAAGAACCCCGCGTTGTACAGATCCGTGAAGTCGTTGTTGCCCGATACGGTCGACAGCGTCGAGAGGCCGAGGATGCGCTCGACCGACTTGATGATCGAGCTGTGGGTGTAGGCGACCGTGCCGGTGTAGTTGGCCTTGACGCCGGGGCCGACGGCGAGGAAGGGCATCTTTCCCGTGGAGCTCCCCTCGTCCCAGGTGATGTAGATGGTGCCGGCGTGGGTGGTGGCCCAGGAGATGATGCGCGGCAGCTCTGTCTTCAGCCAGTCGTCGCCGGAGCGGACGGTGTTGCTGTTCGGGCAGCCGGTGGCGCCGTGCATGTCGTTGCAGAGGTTCGGCGTAATGAAGACGTAGGAGGCGATGTTGTTCGCCGCCAGGTCGGTGGCGAAGGAGCTGTAGGGCTTGTGGTGCGCGATGCAGTAGGCGTTGGTCTTCGACGGCGGGTTGCCGGAGACGTCCTTGAAGAAGATGAAGGGATCGTGCTTGGGGGCGTAGAAGCCGCTGGCGGCGATCGGGCAGTTGCCGGTCGTGGAATTCTGCCCTTCCTGATAGGTCATCCAGGTGTGGCTCGCGTTCTTGATCTGCGTCGTCAGATGCGCCGTGCTGCTGGTGCTGTTGGAGCTCGACGGGTTGTTGTCGGTGGTGAAGGTGACGTCCGAAAAGGCGTTGGTGCCGGCCTCCATCCAGACGTAGTGGGGCTCGCTGGGGATCGAGAGGGCGAGCGGATCGGTGAAGTTGGTGGCGTGGGCGTAGGCCGGGATCAGGGTGTTGTTGATGTACGGCGCGTCGGTGGTGTTGCCGTAGATCTG
>DASWQX010000407.1:0-1569 GCA_036403495.1 Thermoanaerobaculia bacterium | reverse complement strand
CGCCTGCACCAACGGGTCGACCCAGACGGTCTACACCTCGATCGCCTGCTGCACCAACCCACCGACGATCCCGACCCGTCCGGTGGCCCACCAGACCTGCGTGAACGGCCAGTGGGTGACGACCTCGACCGGCTGCCAGCGCTCCCCCAACTGCGCCTTCTGAGCCCCGTGTCCCTTGGGCCCGGATCTCCGCGGCCGCGGAGCCGGGCCTCTTCGCTCCTGTCGGGTTCCTCGCAAGGCTAAACTTCACCTCATGAGGCTGACCCAGAAACTTCAGGCCTTCGACGCGCGGCGGAACGCGCTGCTGGACGAGATGGAGACCGTGGAGCCCGCCAAGCTCCTCGCTCGGCCGCGCCCGGGGAAGTGGTCGATGATCGAGATCATCGAGCACCTCGTCCTCGCCGAAAGGTCGGTCTTCCAGGGCCTCGCCGAACCGTCGCAGCTCACCGCGCGAGCGGCCCGGCCGGGGGACCGCTTCCGTTACCTCCTCGTCATGTTCGTCCTGAGGAACGGCATCCGCGTACAGGTCGGAACCCCCGCGATGCTGCCGCAGGGGGGGCGCGATCTCGCCGAGTTGCGCCGCCTCTGGGACGAGAACCAGACCTGGCTGCGGGCGTGCCTCGACGGCCTCGACGCCGAGGGAGTTTCCAGAGCCATCCTGGAACACCCCCAGGCCGGCCCCATCAACCTGAAACAGGCGGTCGCCATGAGCCAGGCCCACCTCGATACCCATATCCGGCAGATCCGGGTCCTCCAGCGGCTGCTGGAGGACCAGAGGGAGCGACAGCCGTAAGCAACTCCAAGCGGTAGAGCGCTGGACGGCGAAAGCGGCTGCCGGTAGATGATCATGGCGCTGGGCCCGACGGCATCAGCGGCCCAGAATAGCCCAGCGCTCATGATCTCGCCATCGTCCACCGATCTTGAGGTACTTCGGCGAGAATCCCTCCCGCTGGAAACCCAAGGCTCGAACGAGGGCGAGGGATCTACCGTTCTCCGGCTGAACGTTGGCTTCGAGCCGGTGCAGCTTCACCTTGCGAAAGGAATAGTCGAGCACGAGCGCCAGGCCTTTCCTCATCAAACCCCGGCCCGAGTAAGCGATGTGGCCGTAAAAACCCAGGTAGGCGCTCTGGAAGACTCCCCTGACAATCTCGCTGACGTTGGCGACCCCCACGATGGCCCCGGTTTCCCGCAGACAGATAAAACAGCCGAGGAACCGTTCTGAGGAAGCCCTGTCCGCGTAAGCGTGGAATGCCTGCTCAGTGCTCGGTGGATAGATCCACGGCCGGTGCAGGTCCCTGCTCGCGGAAACCAGGGCCAGAAACTCCTCCAGATCGCCTCTCACGGGGTGGCGCAGGTAAACTGTTCTCCCCTTCTGCAGGCTATCCATCAATGCTTCCCTTCATTCTCGTCCGGCGCCGATCTTGATCTGCGCATCGAAAATTTTGCTACTTGAATCAGTATTATGCCCTATGCACCTCCCTTCGATCGGCTCCCAGACGCGCCGCTCTCCTTACGAATGCTTGAAAACCAAGCCATCCGAAGGCCACTCTTCTTCGCTACCCGCGCCCG
>DASWQX010000406.1:0-3421 GCA_036403495.1 Thermoanaerobaculia bacterium | reverse complement strand
GCGGATCATGGCAATCATCTCCTCTCCAACAAAAGCGATTTCCAACTTCCGGAAATCGCGTAAATTACGACCCTCAATGGATACATCTCTACTCAAGTAGGTGTGGCCCGCGGGGAAAACGGGACACGGAGAGAGATTTCCTTCAGAGGGCGCTCCCGCCAGGATGCTCGGGAAAGAAAGAGGAGGGATACGCGACGGCGTCGACGCGTTCGGGAGCCGTCGACGCCGCCACGAGAGGGTCATTTGACTTGGCCACGTCCGGCGAGCGGCTCGATGCGTGCGTTGAGGAAACGGATCAGCTCAATCGCCTGATCCCGATCCGAGACCTGCTGAAGCTGGCGGAGGGAGGCCAGGGCGTCACGGTCCACGCCGAGAGACCGGAAGATCGGTACTGCGGCGGCGGCGGTCTGCCTGACGTCTTCGCTCGCTCCCGTGGTCAAGTAGAGTGCCGCCAGATCGAGCGCGAGGATCGCCGCTTCGTAGACCAGCCCCCGGTCGAGAAATCCCTTTTGAGCTTCCAGGAGCCTCGATTCAGCCTGTTGCGGATGACCCATGTCACGCAGTAGCTGTCCCTCCTGCCAATGGGCGCGAAGCAGGATCAGCGGGTCGTCGAACTCGCGGTAGAGATCCCGGGTCTCGGCATAGATGGATAGCGCGTGCTCAGGCTGAGACAGGTCGATGAAGCACCGGACCAGGTTGTGGCACGCGGCGAGCAGGAGCTGCGGATCGGTCTCACAATCAATGAGGGGAATCGCACGGTTGATCAGGTCTACCGCGACCCCCGGCTCGCCGGCCAGCACGTTCGCGTTCGCCTTTCGGATGAGACAGGTCGCCAGTAAGTGGGAGTCTCCCAGCTCGCGGTAGATATGTCCGGCGGCCTCGGCCGCATCGACGGCTTCCTCGAACCGTCGCTGATGGATCCGCAAAGAGCTGAGTTGCTCGAGCAGGCTTGCCCTCAACGGTGGGTCGCCGGTTCCTGCTTCGCATTCCTGGTTGGCGCGGGTGAACGCTTCTTCCGCCTCCCGCAAGCGCGCGCAGATCCGCAGGGCGTTCGCGAAGTGTCCCCAGGCCCGCGCCCGCAGGTCCGCCAGACGGAGCTTGCCGCCGGCGACCTCCGCCGTGCAGGCCTGCGCTGCGAGGAGCGCCAACTTGTTGAGATTGAGCATCCGCTCGGGGTCCTGATAGCGCAGTAGATGACCCCTGTCGATCAGAAACTGTACGAGTTGAGGCTTGGCGAAGCGACTGTCCTCAGCGGCACGGCGCAACTGATCCTCGCCAGGTAGGGACGTGAGCTCCTCCGCGAGCCTTTCTACCGCAACACCCAGGGGTTGGGCCGGTGTGAACATTGCCGTCAGTGCGCGATCCGCCTTGGCGAAGGCGGCGCCGTAGTCGTACCCGCAGCTCGGCGGCACTGCTTCCGGTTTGGAGCTCGAAAGGTACAGCAGGCGCTCCAGTCGCGCACGGCCCCAGCCCATCTCGGAAAGCTTGTCGCGGCAATCGGAACACTCGCCGAGCAGATGACGTACGACCTGCATGGAGCCCTCGGATCGAGACGTGCCCGCTAAGAACCGTATGAAATCTTCGTCGACCGGATGCCTGCTAAACATGGCGTTCCTCCCAAAGCCCTATCAAAACAAATGGATGTCGACGCCCGGGAGAGGCTAGGGAAGGAGCCTCTCCCGGACCCCAATCGCTATCCTCCCGTCCCGCCGCCGCCGCAATGGCCGCTGGGATCGATGAGCGAGCCGCACATAGGACGCATCAACCCCGGTACCAAGGGCGGCGGTGGCAAGATCGGGTCCGACTTCATCGCGGGCGCCTGGTGCGTCCGCGCCGCGGACGGGGCGCCGAAGCCGAGGTCTCCCAACCAGGCCAGGGCGGCGCCGAACAAACTTCCGGAAACGCTCGGAGCCTGCGGCTTCGCGAGAGTGCGGGCCTGAGCGGCCGGCACGGCGATGGTGAGCAGGGCGGCGGTCAGGGCGAGAATACCTGCGGTGCGGGGAAGGCGGTTCATGACGTTTTCTCCTCTCAAGATAGTTGCATATCAACACATTGCGGTTTGACACTAGACGAGTTGTCTGGCCACCGCGTCATCAACAACAGCAAACTTCAGAACCGGTTCTCTCAGTAAGTGTACCCCCAAAGTGGAACCGTGACATCCCCGTGACAATCGCCGCGGGTCGAAGACCGGCCACGGGAGCGGATCGCCTCCACGTCGCGGAAGTCCGTAACGACGGCACGCAGATTGTATATCTTCGGCATGGGAGGAAGCCATGGCGAAGACGACTCACCCATCCGCACTCGAATTCATTCCGGAGCGGCCGACGATCCCGAAGCTCTGGGAGGCGGCTCAAGGCTGCACCGCCTGCGACCTCTATAAGAAGGCCACCCAGGCGGTGTTGGGGGAGGGCCCGCGACGAGCGGCGGCCTGCTTCATCGGGGAGCAGCCGGGGGATCAGGAGGATCTGGCGGGGAAGCCCTTCGTCGGCCCGGCGGGCCGCGTGCTCGACGAGGCCCTGGTGGAGGCCGGGATCCGCCGCGAGGAGGTCTTCGTCACCAACGCGGTCAAGCACTTCAAGTGGGAGCCGCGGGGGACGAAGCGGATCCACGCCAAGCCCGCGGTGGGAGAGGTCAGGGCCTGCCGTCCCTGGCTGGAGACCGAGCTCGCCCTCGTCCAGCCGCCGGTGATCGTCTGCCTCGGCGCCACCGCCGCCCAGTCGCTGATGGGGCCGAAGTTCAAGGTCACCGTCGAGCGCGGCAAGTTCTTCGAGACCCCGTGGGCCCCCTGGCTCACCGCCACGTATCACCCCTCGGCGATCCTGCGGATGCCGGACGAGGCCGCGCGCCGGGAGGCGCGGGCGCTGTTCGTGGCGGACCTGCGGGGGGTGGCGGAGAGGCTGCGGGAGTTGGGAGCCAACCCCTAATAGTGGAAGCGGGCCTGAAGGAAGTCGATTCGATCCTCGCGGACGAGATAGACGATTCGGTGTTCCTGAGTCAAACGCCGCGACCAAGTCCCTGAGAGCAAGTGTCTGAGGGGTTCGGGCTTGCCAATCCCGGCAAATGGATCGCGAAGAATGGCCTCGATCAGGTCAGCGACCCGGAGCGCGACCTTGCGATCGGTCTCGATCCAGTGGCGAAGGTCTTCCCGAAACTGCGACTGGAAGACGGCGGCTCGCTCGCGCCTGGCTGGCGTTAGCTCATTCTTTCGAGTCAAGTCCGAGATCCCGCCGAAACTCGTCCATCGTCTCGGGTTCTCCCATGCCGCTTCTGGCCTGTTCCAGGGCTTTCAGCAGGCGTTGCGCATTCTTCGGGGACCGCAGCAGATGAGCGGTCTCGGCGAGCCCAGCCAGCTCCGAAGCGGCCACCAGGGCCACGTCCTCTCCACCTCGACGGCTGATGATCACGATCTCACGGTTGTCGG
>DASWQX010000405.1:0-3394 GCA_036403495.1 Thermoanaerobaculia bacterium | reverse complement strand
GCCGCGCCACCACCGTCCCCCGCTTGTCGCGCAGCTCGATCCGGAGCTCGCCGGAGCCGCCGATCTTCGCGGGGAGCTGGGCGCGGTCGAGGGTCAGGACATAGTAGCCGGAGATCGCCTTCGCCAGCGTGCGGGTGGCGAGGGCGGGCAGGCGGAAGGTCCGGAGGTAGACGCCGCCGGTGGCCTCGGCGACCGCCTGCAGCCCTACTTCGAGAGAGTGGCTGTCGGCGCTGGTGACGTCGAGCACGAAGACCGAGGCGCGGGCGGCGTCGAGGGCCCGCACGGCGGGCGCGTAGGCGGGCGTCATCCGTACCCCGTCGCCGCCGAAGCGGCCGAGACCCCAGCCGAGGTAGATCAGCGTCTTCTCGCCCGGCAGCGGCGCCAGCGCTTTGGCGGTGAGCTCCAGGGCGCGCTCCGGCGAGGCCGCCTCGCGGGCGGCGGCGAAGTCGAAGTGGCCGGCGAGGGAGTCGGGCCCCGCCGGCGCGATCTCGCGCTCGGCCCCCCAGAGCATGGCTTCGTCCAGCGCCGCGTAGGCGGTGCCGTGATCGCGGGTGAAGTCCTGCCGGAGCTTGAGGTGCGAATCGTAGGAGACCACCGCGATCCGGTCCTCCGGATGGAGCGTCTCCAGCAGCTCGCGAGTGTGCGGCCGCAGCCGGAGCTGGCCGCTGATGCGGGTCGGATTGAGATCGGCCTGGACGAAGAAGACCATCAGGCGGCCGGCGGCACGAGGGACCGCCTCCGTCACCAAAGCGCCTTCGGCGAGCGGGACGGGAGAGGCGGCCGGCGGTGGATCGTCGCCGGAGGTCCAGTCGACGGCGATCACCGGCACCTCCAGCTTCCCGGCGCGGACCCGGAAGTCCTGCGGGGTCAGATCCGGGACCGGCTGTCCCCAGGTGTCGACCACCCGCACCACGACGGTCGAGAGCGAGACGTCGATCGCCGCTTCGAACTGGACGGACGGCGCGGCGGTTTCCTGCCGAGCGCCGGCAGGCAGGCCGAAACCGAGGAGGCCGCCCATCAGGAAGGCCGCGGCACAACGAAGGGTCATCTCCACATTGTACAGCCATGTTCTCCGGTTTGTTCCAGGTTTCGCAACACATCCGAGATCGATCGTACGAAAGGCGCAGAATGCGGCAATCCAAAGCCAGGATGCGGCATTGACTTGCCGACTCGCGGTGAACTGGGCTTGCCGTGCCCATACTTCCAGACTGTGACACCGCAGTTGTGGAGGGATTGCGGCATTCCCTCCTTCCCAGGGCACCCTGGGAAAGAAGAACCAACGCCGGACGGGACGAGATGCGGCATTCCTCTTCGAGATCTCAACAAAAACCACCTCGGTTGCGTCAGGATATCTCCGTAAGGCGGCGATTGACGTCCTTCGTGCAGCTATTTTTCTCAATCGCTCGGCAAATCTACTCTGATGCGCGGCGAAAGAAGGAAGTAGCGAGGGAAAAACGTCGTCCCTCGATATCCAAGGAGCTTCCAGGCAGGGTCGGATTGCAATGGATGCGGCGTTCAAGCAGTATGTTGCGGTAAAGTAGAGAGTGAATACCGCAATCATGATCCGTATTGCGGCCTTCCCTCTCTCCCTTGCGGTATTCACTCCTTGCCTGGCGGTATCCCTCGGCAAGTTGCAGCGATTCAGGTGAGCCCCCGCGGCATAGAATGGGACTGTGACCGCCTCCGGGGCCAGCCACTCCCGGTCCTTCCGCCTCCTCCTCCATCTCCCGGCCGTCCGGGCGCTGCTCGACGCCTGTGAAAGGATCGAATGCCACCTGGTCGGCGGCGTCCTCCGCGACCGCGCCCTCGGGCTGCAAAGCCACGATATCGACGCGGTGGTGGCCGGCCGGGCGGACTGGAGCGGACTGCAGGTCGCCGAGCGGCTGGCTGCGGCGCTCCCCGCCCGGCTGGTCCTGCTCGGCGGCAAGGAATTCGCCGCCTACCGCCTCGTCGCGGCCGGCCTCACCGTCGACCTCTGGGACCGCCAGGGGATGACCCTCCACGACGACCTGGCGAGGCGCGACTTCACCGTCAACGCCTTCGCCCTCGATCTGGCGGACGGCGCGGTGATCGACCCCTTCGGCGGCTTGGCCGACCTCGACCGCCGGCTGCTGCGCGCCACCACCCCGGAGAGCTTCGCGGGCGATCCGCTGCGCGTGCTGCGCCTCCCCCGCCTGCTCCTCCGCCTGCCCGGTTTCGCCGCCGACCCCGACACCCTGGGGCTCGCCCACCAAGCCGCGCCGCGCCTCGGGGAGGTCGCCGCCGAGCGGGTGCGCGACGAGTTGGCGATCCTTTTCGCCCACCCCGAGGCCCACCGCGGCCTGGCGCTGCTGACGGCGCTCGACATCTATCCCGGCCTCTGGCTGGGACGACCGGGCGAGCCGGGACGGACGGAGGGCGCGATGGCCGAGCTCGAAGCGCTGCCCGAGCGCATCCGCGAGCTGCGCGAGATCGACGCCGCCGCGGCGGAAGCCGTCGACGCCGCCGCCGCCCGCCTGGCCGCCACGTTCGCCCACCTGCCGTTCGAAGCTCTGGAAAAGTTCCGGGACGCCGGCTATCTCACCCGGCAGGAGACTGCCAAGATCGCGCTCCTCCTCGGCTGGGAGGAACTCCCCGCCAGCGAGCTCGGCCAGCGCCGCTTCCTCCACCGGGCCGGACCGCTCTGGGCCACCGCCGTCGCCGCGGTGGGCGCGCGCGCCGTCGGCGCCGCTCTCGGGCGCTGGCGGGCGGCGCTGCGGCCACTCCTGGAGCTGGCCCGGCGGGAGGGGGAGGCGCTGATCGACCCGCCCCGGCTGCTCACCGGCGGCGAGGTGCAGGAGCTGCTAGGAATCCCCGCCGGGCCCGCGGTGGGACGGGCCCTGGCGGCGATCCGGGAGGCTCAGGTGGACGGCAGGGTCAGAACGCGGGAGGAGGCGGTGGCGCTGCTGGAGGGGGGGCGGACTACAGACGAACACGGACAATCGACACGGACGAACACGGACTGAAAAAACGCCTGCTGTCCGTGCGGGTCCGTGGCCGGTCCGTGAAAGTCCGTGTTCCCTTCCCTGCTTACCGGAAGATGCCGGTGCGCTGCGGACCGGTGCTGCCGGAGTCGCCGCTCCCCACCAGGCGCTGGTTGAGCTCCTTGATGCGCTCCATCAGCTTGTCGATCTTCTCCTGGGCCTCCTGGCGCAGCCGGGCGTAGTCGCCGCGCAGCCGCTCGCGCTCCTGGGCGGCCTCCGCAAGCCGCGCCTGGACCTCCTCGATCTGCTGGTCGCGCTGGCGGACGGCGGCCTGGACGGCGACGATCTGCTCGTCCTTCTCCGTCAGCTTGAGCTTGATCTTCTCTTCCTGCTCCTCATAGAGGCGCTTGAATTGCTGGAGCTCGACGATCTGGGAAAAATCGGACGTGACG
>DASWQX010000404.1:0-5211 GCA_036403495.1 Thermoanaerobaculia bacterium | reverse complement strand
GTCCAGGCATGAGAGCACAGTGAATTACCTGCCGCAGTCGGCGCTTCCCTTTCCGGAAACCTCCTCCCGGCATCGAAGAGTCCAGAAGCGTGCCCCCGGACGTATTGTTGACGGGAGGAGCGAAATCGACCATGACCGACGTACCGGAAGAAGAACCGGCAGAGATATCCGCGGCTCCGGAGCCGGCCGCGGCCGGAGCCGTCGAAGAGGCGCCTTCGGAAGGGCTTTCGGCACCGGAGGAGCCGGTTCCGGCCGCCGCCCCGAAGCCCGTCGCCGTTCCAGCGCCCACGCCCGTGGCACCCGTTGCGGCTTCGGGGCGCCGGCCGCTCGTCAAGCGCCATCCCGGGCTGGTGCGGATCACCCATTGGGCCAACGCCTTGCTGCTGATGGGGATGATCGCCAGCGGCCTCCAGATCTACATGGCCTTCATGCACTTCGGTCTCCGCGGCGGCCGCTATTTCCCGAATCCCTGGGACGGCAAGGGGTTTCCCCCCTGGTCCCGGCTGGGCGGCTGGCTGGCCGGCGGGCTCTCGTGGCACTTCGCCCTGGCGTGGCCGTTCGTGATCTCCGGGCTGCTCTATCTCGGCTATCTCGCCCTGTCGGGGGAGTGGCGCTCGCTCCTCTTCCGGCCGAGCGACGTCCCGCGCGCCTGGCAGATGCAGCTCTACTACCTGAAGCTGCGCCGGGAGCATCCGCCGCAGGGGAAGCACAACGCCCTTCAGAAGCTCGCCTATACGTCGATCGTGGCGCTCGCCGCGCTCTCGGTGCTGACCGGCTTCGCGGTCTACAAGCCGGTCGAGCTCGGCTGGCTTACCGCGCTGTTCGGCGGCTACGAGCTCGCCCGCTACTGGCACTTCTGGGCGGTCTGGATCTTCGTCGCCTTCACCCTTCTGCACGTCGCCCTGGTCTTCCTGGTGGACCCCGCCTCGCTGCGGGCGATGATCACCGGCTGGTACCGGGGGAGGTTTCCGAGTCATGACTGATCGAGACGAGCGGCCGGACAGCATCGACATCCCTTTGAGCCGCCGCGATCTCCTCCGCCTGGGGATGACCGCCGGCGCCCTCTCCCTCGCCTCCGCCTGCGGCTGGAATGGCGGGCCGCTGGCGCCCGCGCTGCAGGAGGCCGCGCGGGTCAACGACTGGGTGGGGGAGAAGGTCTTCCTCTCCAAGCGCCACCTGGCGCATCAGTACCCCGTCTCGGCGCGCACGCCGGAGGCGAATTTTCCCGCGTACTCCATCGCCCGTCCGCTCCCCCGCGTGGCGGACCCGGCGGCCTGGGCGCTGGAGGTGGGGGGGAAGGTGAGCAAGCCGATGCGGCTGACCCTCGAGATGATCCAGGCGATGCCGCGGCTGCGCTACACGATCAAGCATCACTGCGTGGAAGGGTGGTCGGCGATCGGCACCTGGACCGGGGTGCCGCTGGCGACGGTGATCGCCCTGGTCGAGCCGACGGCCGACGCGCGGTTCGTCCGCTTCGATTCCTTCGACGCCCATTACTACAACGGCTGGGACCGCGAGAGCGCCCTGCACCCGCAGACGATCCTCGCCTACGCCTACAACGACCGGCCGCTGACCCCGGAGCACGGCGCGCCGCTGCGCGTCTACTCGCCGGTCAAGCTCGGCTACAAGCTGACCAAGTACCTCACCAAGATGACCTTCACCACCACCAAGCCCGGCGGCTACTGGGAGGACCAGGGGTATCCCTGGCTGGGCGGGATCTAGGTCTTCGCCTCCTCAGTTCGTCGTTCTGTAAGCCAGGGGCTCCGTGGCGCCCCGAGGCGCGCGGAGCCCCTGGCGTCCAGTCATGGCACCGTAATGTTGACCTTCCGCTCAGCCACGGTGCCGTCCGCGTACCAGGCCTTGACCATGATCTGGTGCGGTCCGGAGGTGGCGGTGACGGTGGTGTCTACGGTGTCGGTATTGTTGACCGTATAGACCCCGGCGCCATCGAGGTAGACCTTCATCGCCGTGGCCGAGAGACTCGAGCTTTCGTTGGCGACCACGTGTACCGGAGAGGTCACGGTCGAGCCGTCGGCCGGACTGGTGATGGTGACCGAGCCCGCGCGCACGCTGAACGTCTGGGTGGCCGTGCTGGTGCTGCCGTCTGCATAGGTGGCCTTGACGGTGATGGCGTGCGAGCCGGGCGCGACGTCGACGAGCTGGTCGACCGTGTCCGTGCCGGTCAGGGTCGCCACCGCAACGCCGTCGAGATCGACCTCCATCGAGGAGGTGCTCTGCGCCGTATTCTCATCGGCTCGCACCAGAACCGGGGAGTTGTAAGTCGCGGAGCCGACCGGCGAGGAGATCGTCACCGCCGGCGCGATGGATACTGTGAGGCTCGCCGAGGCCGAGGCGTTGGTGCCGTCGCTATAGTAGGCCTTGACCACCAGCGTGTGCTGGCCCGCTGGGAAGTTGACGCTGTTGAGACCGGTGTCGATCGACTCAGTCTTGAAGACCTTATCGATCGATTCGCCGTCCAGATAAGCGATGATCGAGTCGGTGCTCTTGGCCGTGTTCTCGGTCGCGGTGATCCGGAAAGGGTCGGAGATCGTGGACGTAGCCGGCGAGCTGATCGTCACCGCGGCGCAGGCCGGGGCGGTATAGGAGACGGCTCCCGAGATCTTGTTGGAGACCGATGGCACGCCGACCGCCTTGACGTAGAGCGTTCGGGCGCCGCAGCCAAGCGGCAGAGTGGAGAGGTCGATCGAGCGGGAGCCGCGCGGGCTGGCCGCCACCCGTGTCAGGTTCTCGCCATCGGAGGAGTCGAAGACCTCGTAGTGATCGATCGTCTGCTCGGTGGCATTCGTCGAGGCGTTCGGCTGATCGCTCGCGATGGAGAGCGACCACGAGAGCGTCGAGCCGGCGACCGAGGCGCCGATCGCATAGCAGTTGTCGATCCCGGTCTCGATCTCGGTCCCCTCTTCATAGTCGTTCCAGGTGGAGACGAGAAGGTAGGGGAGTTGCTGGTTGGCCGAGTAGTACGAGGCCGGCTTCGCCAGTATGTCCAGCCAGGTGCGGCCGCAGCGCTGGCCCATCTGGCTCTGGTTCCAGGAATTGTGGGCGCCGTCGAAGCCCTTCCAGGCACCGCCCATGTCGAGGAGGGGGAGGTTCGCCGTCGAGGTCGCCGCGCCGTAGAAACGGTCCAGGTAGGCGAGCCCGTAGGGATCGGTCGAGCTCCCCGGGCTGATCCAGGCGAACGAGCCTTCGCTCTCCGGGTGAGTGAAGCCGGTCGAGTTGCGAAAGAGGAGCATCGGGTTGCCATTCGAATAGGCCTGCACGTGGCTGCGTACCGCCGACCAGACCTTGGACCAGCAGGTCGTGGAACTGGTGCAGGTGCCGCCGCCGGGGGCGTTGCACGGAGAGGTGGTGGTGCACTGTGTCAGGTAGCCCGACTCATCGATGAAGAAGGAGAGTACCGGCCGGTTGCTCTGCTTGAGATAGGACACGTGACCCAGATAGTTGGTATTGGCATAGTCGAGCGCGGAGTCGAGCTTGGTGACGAGGCAGCCCGGCTGAGTGGCGTTGGCCGTGCAGAGGCCGTTGATCATGCCGTCGTTGACCCGCAGCAGGAAGCTCATCGGGCAGGTGGAGAGCCCGCTGCAGCGGCCGTCCAGGTTGTCGCGCAGCTTGAGCGCCGTGCCGTCGTGGACGCAGTACTTGCCGCCGGGGCAACTCCCCTGCGGTGGTCCCCACCAAGCGAGCGACACGCCGTCGAAGCCGCGGCGGGCCATGTCGGAGACCTGGGCGTCGACCGTCGCGGCGTCATCGGATTCGTAGCCGACCTCGAAATGGCCGTCGCAGTGCTTGTAGTCGGTGCCTGATGGTACGGGATAGGTCGAGCTGGCGTTGCAGACGGTGAACCAGGGCATCATGGCGGCATAGACTTTGGTCGTATTGCCTGAATAAAGCATCTGTCGCTGCGGCAGGTCGCTGACGTTGGCGGGCTGCGGATCGTAAGTTCCGCTCGCCGGGCTGCTGACTCCGGCGAAGGCGCCCTGGCAATAGGAGCCGGGAGCGCTCATGCCGCTGCAGGCGCTAGTATTGTTCGATGTCTCGGCGGTGTGGGTCGTGGTCTGCGCGTGACTGGAGAGAGGAGCGAGGGCGAAGAAGGAAAGAGTGAGGAGGGCAAGGGAAAGGTTGGACTGTCTCATGGATGTAACCTCCGGAGCCGCTGGGCGGCCCTTGTTGTACCTTTATCTTTTGCAATATTCAAACCTAAGCAATTTTCTGCGAGGCCGCAGCTGGCGGGACGGTTGCATCTCGCCGTCCGCCGGGAGATCTTTACGGCCCTATGGCGACCTACGCGATCGGCGACGTCCACGGCTGCTTCCAGACGCTCCAGCGCCTGTTGCGGCGGATCGCCTACGATCCCGGCCAGGACCGCCTCTGGTTCGTGGGCGACCTGATCAACCGCGGCCCGGGCTCCGTCGCCATGCTCCGCTGGGGGGTGGAGCAGGGGGACCGGATCGTGGTGGTCCTCGGCAACCACGACCTCCATCTGCTGGCCCGCGCCGCCGGCGTCTCCGAAGCCCGGAAGCGCGACAACCTGGAGGCGGTGCTGGAGGCGCCCGACCGCGACGATCTCCTCGCCTGGCTCCGCGGCCGGCCGCTGATCCATCGCGACGGCGAGCTGGTGCTGGTCCACGCCGGCCTCTTCCCCGACTGGACCCCGGCGGCGGCGGAGCGGTTGGCGCGCGAGGTGGAGGAGCGGCTGCGCGGCGAGAAGGGGGTGAAGCTCCTGGCGGCGGCCGATCAGAAGGCGGCGGAGCGCTGGCGTGAGGGCCTCGGCGGGCAGGAGCGGGCGCGCGTGGCCCTGGCGGGATTCGCCCGGCTGCGCACCGTCGACGCCGAGGGTCGCCTCTGTCCGGACTTCAGCGGTCCGCCCCTGCTGGCGCCGAAAGGGTGCCGCCCCTGGTTCGAGATCCCCGGCCGCCAGAGCGCCGCCGCGACGGTGATCTTCGGCCACTGGGCCGCGCTCGGGCTCAAGATCGGGAAGGGGATCGCCTGCCTCGATTCCGGTTGCGCCTGGGGGCGCGAGCTGACGGCGCTGCGGCTCGACGACTGGCGGGTCTTCCAGGAGCCGGCGGGGGAGGAGTGAAGCCTGCCCCCACCCGGCCCCTCACTCCCCCGGCCCCTCTCTCCCAGCCCTCCACCCACCCGCCGGGGAGAGAGGGGAGGAAGACAAAGATTCTGAGGCTTTGGTTTTTAGAC
>DASWQX010000403.1:0-4631 GCA_036403495.1 Thermoanaerobaculia bacterium | reverse complement strand
GGAGCCGGGCTTCGTGGACCTCTGCCTCCTTGAGGCTCTCGATTGCTAGGAGTCGCATGGCCACCGAAATCTCCATCCTGCCCAGGATGGCGGCTTTCATGGCCTCCCGAGTCTCCTGGCCAGGATGACGGCTAGCTGCCGCAGGGGATGAGCACGACCGTCTTGTAGGTCGTTACCACACCCCAGCAGGTGCTGTCGCCACCACTGCAATAGCTGAAGTAGCACTCGCCGACGACGGTGGTGTGGGCTGCGTTCGAGTAGTAGGTGACGTCCTTGTCATTGAGCACAGCCTGGGCCGGGCGGGGAGCCAGCAAGGCTGGCCGTTCGCCAAAGCGCAGGCTCTGATCGAGGGCGTTCCTGTTTTGTCTTGGCTCAACCTCTGAAGGCCAAGGATCAGTCTCGCGAGGCCCTCCGCGCTGTCGATGAGTTCGCCACGGCGTTCCCTCAGATATCTAGTGTAAGGATCCGACCTGTTGCTGGAGCCGGAAAAACGCCTCCTTCCAGGAAGGCCGGAACGAGTTTCTTCTCTGTCCCATAAACCCCCGCGCGCTAGTGCCAGATCCGCCGCTGAGTGGCTGAGGAAGATCTTGAGGGGCTCAGGCTTTGGGCTGGCGACCATGGGGGGATTATTGCAGAGGGCGAGCCCTGCACGCACGCGAATCGGGCCGCCTCTCCTCTCATCTCCCTTCCTCTACGCTACAATGGGGCCGCAATGCCGTCCTCCATCCATGTTGCCGAGCCGCCGGTCGCCCTTCGTGAGGTGCCGCCGCTCGAGCCGGGCGATCGGCTCACCCGGGCCGAGTTCGAGCGCCGCTATGCGGCGATGCCGCGGTTGCGCAAGGCGGAGCTGATCGAAGGAGTGGTCTACATGCCATCCCCCGCGCGCCTGCGACTCCACTCCAGACCGCATCTCCATCTGGCCACCTGGTTGGGAGGCTATGAGGCCGGGACGCCAGGAACCGTGGCAGCCGACAACAGCACCGTCCGCCTGGATCTCGACAACGAGCCGCAGCCGGACCTGCTGCTTCTCATCGATCCGGCTGCCGGAGGCCAGACGCGCGTCAGCGAGGACGACTACGTCGAGGGCGCCCCCGAGCTGGTTGCAGAGATCGCGTCGTCCTCCTCCAGCTATGATCTCAACGCCAAGCTCAACATCTACCGCCGCAACGGCGTGCGCGAATACGTCGTCTGGCGCGTGCTGAACCAGGCGATCGACTGGTTCACTCTGCGAGACGGGCGCTACGAGGAGTTGCCTCGCGATGCCGCCGGCCTGTACAAGAGCACGGTTTTTCCCGGCCTGTGGCTCGAGCCGGCGGCGATGGTGCGCGGCGAGCTGGCAGGCGTCCTGGATATCCTGCGCCAGGGTCTCGCCACCCCCGAGCACGCCGCTTTCGTCGACCAACTGGAAGCGTCCAGACGGTCGACGTAGGGCGGCCGGGCCCCCAGTCCCGTCATCCTGAGGGCGAGCCGTCCTTGTTTTGAATCCATGGGGCTCTACATTAGATGTCATGAAGACCACGATCGATATTCCAAACGATGAGTTGCAGGAGGCGATTCTTTCTGACACCTCTGCGTGGATTGAGACACTTCGACCGCCTCGCGGAGCTTCGGCAGCCCAGCCCGGCCTGACGGCCGGGCTGGGTTGACAACAGGATCGGTCCGATCGGCTTCGGGCTACGCCCCCACCGCCACCTCCGCCTCTTCGGCCTTCTCGACCGGGTTCTCGATCTCGATGGCGAGCTGGCCGTCCTTCATGCCGACGCGGAGCAGCGAGCCGTCGTGGACCTCGCCGGCGATGAGGGAGCGGGCGATGCGCGATTCCAGCTCGTGCTGGAGGAAGCGCTTGAGCGGGCGCGCGCCGTAGACGGGGTCGAAGCCCTCGCGGGCCACGAACTCGCGGGCGGGCTCGCTCAGCTCCAGCCGGATACCGCGGTCGATCAGGCGCCGGCGCAGATCCTCGGTCAGCAGATCGACGATCTTCTCGATCTCCTCCAGCCGCAGCGGCTTGAAGAGCACGATGTCGTCCACCCGGTTGAGGAACTCGGGGCGGAAGTGCGTCCGCAGGTCGCGCATCACCGCCTGCCGCGCGGCCTCGGTGATCTCGCCGGTGGCCATCACCCCTTCGAGCAGGTGCACCGAGCCGATGTTCGAGGTCATGATGATCACGGTGTTCTTGAAGTCCACCGTGCGCCCCTGCGAATCGGTCACCCGGCCGTCGTCGAGGATCTGCAGGAGCACGTTGAAGACATCGCCGTGCGCCTTTTCGATCTCGTCGAAGAGGATGACGGAGTAGGGCTTGCGCCGCACCGCCTCGGTGAGCTGGCCCCCCTCCTCGTAGCCGACGTAGCCGGGCGGGGCGCCGATCAGCCGCGAGACGGTGTGCCGCTCCATGTACTCGCTCATGTCGATCCGGATGATGTTCTCCTCGCTGTCGAAGAGCGTAGCCGCCAGCGTCTTGGCCAGCTCCGTCTTGCCGACGCCGGTCGGCCCCAGGAAGATGAACGAGCCGATCGGCCGCCGCGGGTCCTTGATCCCCGCGCGAGCCCGCATGACCGCGTCGGCGACCAGCCGGACCGCTTCGTCCTGGCCGACCACCCGCAGATGGAGCAGATCCTCCATGCGCAGCAGCTTGTCGCGCTCGCCCTCGACGAGGCGGGTCACCGGGATGCCGGTCCAGCGTGAGACGATCTCAGCCACCTCCTCCTCGGTGACCTCCTCGCGCAGGAGCTGGCCGCCGGACTTCTGCTGCTCGCCGAGGCGCGCCTCCTTCTCCTTGACCTGGGCCTCGAGCTGCGGCAGCGTGCCGTAGCGCAGCTCGGCGCCTTTGTTGAGGTCGTAGCTCCTCTCGGCCGCCTCGATCTCCTGGCGCACCTTCTCGATCTGGCTCCGCAGGCCGCGGACGTCCTCGATCGACTTCTTCTCGGCCTCCCACTGAGCGCGCATGGCGTCGGCCTTCGACTTCAGGTCCGCCAGCTCGCGCCGGAGGTCCTCCAGCCGCTCCCGGCTCGCCTTGTCCTTCTCCTTCTTCAGGGCGGCCTCCTCGATCTCGAGCTGCATCACCCGGCGGGTGACCTCGTCGAGCTCCTGCGGCATCGAATCGATCTCGGTGCGCAGCATGGCCGACGCCTCGTCGATCAGGTCGATCGCCTTGTCGGGCAGGAAGCGGTCGGTGATGTAGCGGTTCGAGAGCACCGCCGCGGCCACCAGGGCGTTGTCCTGGATGCGCACGCCGTGGTGGATCTCGAAACGCTCGCGCAGGCCGCGGAGGATCGAGACGGTGTCCTCGACGGTGGGCGGATCGACGGTCACCGGCTGGAAGCGCCGCTCCAGCGCCGCGTCCTTCTCGATGTTCTTGCGGTACTCGTCGAGCGTGGTGGCGCCGATGCAGTGGAGCTCGCCGCGCGCGAGCATGGGTTTCAGCAGGTTCCCGGCGTCGGGCGAGCCCTCGGTCTTGCCGGCGCCGACGATGGTGTGGAGCTCGTCGATGAACAGCAGGATCCGCCCCTCGCTCTGCTTGACCTCGTTGAGCACGGCCTTGAGCCGCTCCTCGAACTCGCCGCGGTACTTGGCGCCGGCGAGCAGCGAGCCCATGTCGAGCGAGAAGATGGCGCGGTCCTTCAGCCACTCGGGGACGTCGCCGCGCACGATCCGCTGCGCGAGCCCCTCGACGATGGCGGTCTTGCCGACGCCCGGCTCGCCGATCAGCACCGGGTTGTTCTTGGTCTTGCGCGACAGGATGCGGATTACCCGCCGGATCTCGGCGTCGCGGCCGATCACCGGGTCGAGCTTGTTGCGCCGCGCCTCGGAGACCAGGTCGACGCCGTACTTCTCCAGCGCCTCGTAGGCCACCTCCGGCATGGCGCTGGTCACCCGCTGGTTGCCCCGCACCGCCGTGAGCGCGCCGAGGACGCGGTCGCGGGTGATGCCGAATTGCGTCAGCAGGCGGCCGAGCGGCGAAGCGGAGCCTTCCTCGACCATGGCGAGGAGCAGGTGCTCGACGGAGACGTACTCGTCCTTGAGCCGCTTGGCCTCGTCCTCGGCGCGCACCAGGATCTGCTGCAACCCCTTGGTGAGATAGATCTTGCCCGCCTCGACGCCGGGGCCGGAGACCCGCGGCCGCCGCGCGAGGTCGCTCTCCACCTCGGCCTTGAGCGCCTCGGTGGGGGCCTCCATGCGCCCGAGCAGGCGGGGTATCAACCCTTCCGGCTGCTCCAGCAGGGCGAGCAGAAGATGCTCGCCATCGGCCTCCTGATGGCCATATCGCAAGGCTTTCGTCTGGGCGCTCTGCAGCGCCTCCTGGGATTTCTGGGTCATGCGGTTCATATCCATGATGATTTGCCCTCGCTTCGAGCCCGCCGGTCTTGAATTTGTAGGGGAGCTCCCTACAGAACCGTGGGCGAACTGCTTAAGAAGCCTCCACTTCCTCTTCTTCTTGCGCCATCGATTCGGCAGCCGCCGCGGCGAGCTCCCCGTAGAGCTCCAGCTCGCGGTCGTTCAGTGTCTCCGGGATGACGATCCGGATCTCGGCGAGAAGGTCGCCCTTGGTGCCGCCGGACTGCGCCAGCCCGCGCCCGCGCAGCCGGATCTTGCGACCCGAGGAGGAGCGCGCCGGGATGCGTACCCGCACGCTG
>DASWQX010000402.1:0-7869 GCA_036403495.1 Thermoanaerobaculia bacterium | reverse complement strand
GTGCTCCTGCTCGTGGGTGCCGCGGAACTCGCCGAAGAAGGTCATGTAGACCGTGCGGAACATATAGAACGCGGTGAGCCCGGCGGTGATCAGGCCGACCGCCCAGAGCACCCAGTGGCCGCTGCCGGCGGCGGCGCCCAGGATCGCGTCCTTCGAGAAGAAGCCGGCGAGGCCCGGGACGCCGGCGATCGCCAGCGCGCCGATCACGTAGGTGATGAAGGTCTGGGGCAGGTGCTTGCGCAGGCCGCCCATCTTCGTCATGTCCTGCTCTCCCCCCATGGCGTGGATCACCGAGCCGGAGGCGAGGAAGAGGAGGGCCTTGAAGAAGGCGTGGGTCATGACGTGGAAGAGCGCCGCCGAATAGGCGCCGAGCCCCGCCGCCAGGAACATGTAGCCGAGCTGCGAGACGGTGGAGTAGGCGAGCACCTTCTTGATGTCGGTCTGCGCCAGGCCGATCGTGGCCGCGAAGATCGCGGTGGCCGCGCCGATGATGGCCACGAACAGCGAAACCCCCGGCGCCAGCTGATAGATCACGTTCGAGCGCACCACCATGTAGACGCCTGCGGTGACCATGGTGGCGGCGTGGATCAGCGCCGAGACCGGCGTCGGGCCCGCCATCGCGTCCGGCAGCCAGACGTAGAGCGGGATCTGGGCGCTCTTGCCCATCGCGCCGATGAAGAAGCAGAGGGCGATGAAGCTGGCGAGCGGCATCCCCAGCGCGTAGGCGCCGCCGGTGACCAGCGCCGGATTGGCGGCGATCTTCGGCAACACGTCGTGATAGGTGAGGCTGCCGAAGTTGGCGAACAGGGCGAACATGCCGACCAGGAAGGCAAAGTCGCCGATCCGGTTGACGATGAACGCCTTTTTGCCCGCGGCCGGCGGCACCGGCTGGTCGTAATAGAAGCCGATCAGCAGGTAGGAGCAGAGCCCCACGCCCTCCCAGCCGACGAACATCACCAGGTAGTTGTTGCCCAGCACCAGCATCAGCATCGCGGCCATGAAGAGGTTGAGGTACGCGAAGTAGCGGCGATACCCCTCCTCGTGGCCCATGTAGCCCGCGGAGTAGACGTGGATCAGGAAGCCGACGAAGGTGACGATGAACAGCATCACCGAGGACAGCCGGTCGAGCAGGAAGCCGGCCGGAATAGCGAGCGCGCCGGTGGTCCAGGCGTACTTCACCTGCTCGTAGGCGTCGTTCGGGAAGGTTCCATGGGCGTACTCCCAGAGGCAGCCGAGGGCGAGCAGCAGCGAGAGGAGCGGAGCGCCGACGCCGACGGCGGTGACCAGGGCCTTGGGGAACTTCTTCCCCAGGAGGCCGTTGATCGCCGCGCCGGCCAGCGGCAGGATCGGGATGAGCCAGAGCAGTTCGAGCATGAGAGGCTCTTACCCCTGCATCAGATTCAAGCGGTTGACGTCGATGGTGTGCCGCTGCCGGTAGACGGCGATGAAGAGCGCGAGCCCCACCGCGGCCTCGGCGGCGGCGACCGCCATCACGAAGAAGACGATCAGTTGGCCGGTGTGGTCTCCCCACTGGCGCGCGTAGGCGACCAGGGTAAGGTTGGCGGCGTTGAGCATCAGCTCCACCGAGAGGAAGATGCTGATGCCGTTGCGCCGGGTCAGCGCGCCGATGGCGCCGATGCCGAACAGCACCGCCGACAGCAGAAGGTACCAGGAGATGGGGACGCTCATGAACGGACCTCCCTGGGGAGCACGGGACCGGCGGCGGAGCTGTCGTTGGCGAGGTCGTCGTCGAGCTGGATCGCTTCGCTGCCGGGGCGGCGGGCGGCGACCGTGGCGCCGATCACCGCCACCAGCAGCAGCAGGCCGACGATCTCGAACGGCAGCAGGTAGTCGGTGAACAGCGCGGTGGCGAGCCCCTTGAGCGACACCTGGGCCTCGGTCAGCGGCGGCGGCGAAGGGGCCGCGCCGACGCGCAGCCCGGTGCGCCAGAAGGCCAGCCAGAACATGCCAAGGAAGACCACGGCGCCGAGGATGGCGATCCAGAGCTGCACGCCGCGGTCGACGGCGGCTTCCCCTTCCTTCTGCACGTTGAGCAGCATGATGACGAACAGGAAGAGCACCACGATCGCGCCGGCGTAGACCAGGATCTGCAGCGCGCCGAGGAACGGGGCGCCGAGCAGCACGAAGAGCACCGCCATCGAGAACAGCGTCAGCACCAGGCTGAGCGTGGCGTAGATCGGGCTCTTGTGGGTCACCACCACGATCCCGGAGCCGAGCGTCAGCGCGGCGAAGAGGAAGAAGATAATGGTTTCCATCGTCGGCTTGTCCTCGGTCTAGAGCCAGCCCGCGAGCGTCATCGCCGCGACCAGGATCAGGTTCACGATGGAGAGCGGCAGCAGCACTTTCCAGCCGAGCCGCATGAGCTGGTCGTAGCGGAAGCGCGGGAAGGTCCAGCGCACCCAGACGAAGACCGCCATGGCGATCGCGATCTTGGCGATCAGCGTGCCGAGGCCGACGATGGCGCCCAGCCAGCCGCTCAGGTGGATGAAGGGGAGGCTCCAGCCGCCGAAGAAGAGCGTCGCGCCGAGCGCCGACAGCGCCGCCATGTTCGAGTATTCGCCCTGGAAGAAGAGGGCGAAGCGCATCGCGCCGTACTCGGTGTGGAATCCCGCCACCAGCTCCGACTCCGCCTCCGGCAGGTCGAAGGGCAACCGGTTGGTCTCCGCGAACGCCGAGATCAGGAAGACGATGCAGCCGAGGATCTGCGGGATGCAGTTCCAGAGGTGGTGCGCCTGCTGATAGGCGACCACGTCGGAGAGGCGGAAGCTGTTGACCGGGATCAGCACCGCGAGCACCGAGATGGTCAGCGCCAGCTCGTAGCTGATGAGCTGCGCCGAGGCGCGGATCGAGCCGAGCAGGGAGAACTTGTTGTTCGAGGCGTAGCCGGCCATCACCAGCGAGTAGACGCCGAGGCTGGAGATGGCGAGGAAGAGGAGCACGCCGGTGTCGACGTTAGTCACCACCAGCGGGATGGTCCGCCCGAACGCCGTGAGGTCGGGGCCGAAGGGAATCACCACCAGGGTGGTGAAGGCCGGCATCAGCGCCAGCACCGGCGCCAGCAGGTAGAGCGGCTTGTCGGCCAGCGCCGGCGTGACGTCCTCCTTGAACATGAACTTCAAGGCGTCCGCGACCGGCTGGAAGAGGCCGAACGGACCCACCCGGTTCGGGCCGGGGCGGTCCTGGATCAGGCCGGCGCCCCGGCGCTCGACCCAGACCATGATCGGCGCGATGTTGATGAAGACGCCGAACATCACCGCGTACTTGACGAGGATGGCGATCATGTCGGCGTTCACGCGGAGGCCTCCGAGCTGGTCTCAGCGGCCAGGTCCGAGAGGCGGTGCGGCGCGCCGGGGACATCCAGGGTGGCGCCGGTCGCCGGCAGGTCGTGCCAGTGGAGCCCCGCGAAGGCCGGCAGCTCGCCGGCCAGCCGGTCGAACACCTTGCCGGGGGATTGGTTTGCCCAAGAAGCATCGAAGCGGGAGAGGAGGTCGCCGAGCGCCTCGACGGTCGAGCGGGTCTGACCCGGCGCCGCGAAGGCGCGCTCGAAGCGCTGCAAGCGCCACTCGACGTTGACGAAGGTGCCGTCCTTCTCGCCGTGGTGGGGGAGCGGCAGCGCGACGTCCGCGGCCTGCGCCAGCGGAGAATCGGCCCAGCCGAAGACCACCAGAAACTTCGCCTGCCGGAGCTTCGCGACCGTCTCCGCCGAATAGGCTCCCTTGCCAAAGTCGCTGTCGCAGACCACCAGCACCTCGAGGCCCGCCGCGGCGTCGCCGGTCAGCAGGTCGTCCGCCGTGGCGCCCCCGAGCCCCGCGAGCTCCGCGCCGCGCCGGTTCGGCGCCGCTTCCCGGCCGGTGATCGGCGGCCGCTCGAAGCGCGGGATCGTCCACTCGGGGCCCATCTCGACCGCGACCGAACGATGGCTCGCTCCCGCGGCGTCGGCCAGCTTGCCGAACAGGTAGGCCTCCTCGCAGGTCAGGAAGCCGGAGCCGAGGAAGGCCGAGGCGCCCTTGGCGTCCACCAGCTTCCGGTGGACCGTGTCGAGCGCGTCCTTCCAACTGCCGTTGACCAATGGCGAATGACCGTTGTTGCCCTTGCCGCGGACGCGCGGGCTGGACAGCCGCGGCACCGTCTTGTAGCGCTCGAAGCTGGCGCGGCCGAAGTCGCACATCCAGTAGTCGTTGACCTCGACGTTGTAACGCGGCTTGTAGCGCTTGATGTCGCCGCGCCGGTTCTCCATCGTGATGTTGCACCCCACCTCGCAGCCGGTGCAGATCGATGGCTTCTTGTCGAGGTACCAGACGCGCTCGGCGAAGCGGAAACGGGTCGAGGTCAGCGCGCCCACCGGGCCGACGTCCACCACGCAGGTGGCGAGCGGATTGTTCAGCTCCTTGCCGGGAAAGGTGCCGAGCTCGGCGCGCGCGCCGCGGTTGAAGAAGCCGAGCTCGGCCGTCCCCGCGATCTCCTCGGTGAAGCGGACGCAGCGGGTGCACTGGATGCAGCGGTTCATGTTGAGGACGACGTTGGCGCCGAGCGGGATGCGCTCGCGGCCGGGATAGGTCCGCTTGTCCTCGTACTGGAAGCGCGAGTACGACACGCCGTGCTTGAACGAGTAGTCCTGCAGACCGCACTCGCCCGCCTGGTCGCAGATCGGGCAGTCGAGGGGGTGGTTGAGGAGGAAGAACTCCATCATCCCCCGCTGCGCCTCCTCGACCTCGGGCACGTCGGTGTGCACCACCATGCCGTCCTTCATCACCTGGGTGGAGCAGCCGGCCTGGAGCTTCGGCATGCCGTCGATCTTCACCAGGCACATCCGGCACTGGCCGACGACCGACAGCCGCGGGTGATAGCAGTAGTGGGGGATCTGCACGCCCGCCTGGATGGCGGCGTCGACCAGGTTGGTCCCGGCTGCCACCTCCACGGTGCGGTCGTTGATCGTTACCTTGGGCACTGGCTACGCTCCATTCTCGAATCAATTCTCAAATCAATTTTCAAAATAGCGCCGCTGAGGGAAGGGGCAGGCCTGGTCGCGGATGTGCTGGTCGATCTCGTCCTGGAACTCCTTGACCAGCGACTGCACCGGACCGATCGCCGCGTCGCCCAGGGCGCAGAGCGAGTTGCCGCCGACGTGCGAGCAGATCGAGAGGAGGATCTGCGAATCGCGCTCCGTCCCCTCGCCGTGCTCGATCCGCTTGAGCATCAGCTCCATCCAGTTCGTCCCCTCGCGGCAGGGCGTGCACTGCCCGCACGATTCGTGGTTGAAGAACTTCGCGAGCCGCGCAACCGACCTCACCATGCAGGTGGTGTCGTCCATCACGATGACCGCCGCCGAGCCGAGCATCGAGCCCGCCTTGGCCACCGTGTCGAAGTCCATCTTGATGTCGATCTGGTCCGCCTTGAGGATCGGCGCCGACGCGCCCCCGGGGATGAACGCCTTCAGCGGCCGACCCTTCAGCATGCCGCCGCAGCCGTCCAGCATCTCGCGGAAGGTGACGCCGATCGGATACTCGTAGGTGCCCGGGCGTTCGACGTGGCCGGAGATGGCGTAGAGCTTGGGGCCGGTGTTGCGCTCGTCCGTGCCGATCGCCTTGAACCAGTCGGCGCCGCGCGTGATGATGTGCGGCACGTTGGCCAGCGTCTCGACGTTGTTGATCACCGTCGGGCAGCCGAACGCGCCCACCACCGCCGGGAAGGGGGGCTTGACCCGCGGCTGACCGCGCTTCCCCTCCAGCGATTCGAGCATGCCGGTCTCCTCGCCGCAGATGTACGCTCCCGCGCCGCGGTGGATGTACATGTCCAGCTTCCACCCCGAGCCCATCACGTTGCCGCCGAGGATCCCCGCCTCGTAGGCGTCCTTGAGCGCCCGCTCGAGGATCTCGATCGACTTCGTGTACTCGCCGCGGATATAGATGTAGCAGGTCGCCGCAGCCACCGCCCAGCAGCAGATGGCGCATCCCTCGATGAGCTGGTGGGGGTCGTACTCCATCAGCAGCCGGTCCTTGAAGGTGCCCGGCTCGGACTCGTCGGCGTTGCAGACCAGGTACTTCGGCTTGTCCTTCCCCTTGGGGATGAAGCTCCACTTGAGGCCGGCCGAGAACCCGGCGCCGCCGCGGCCGCGAAGGCCCGACTTCTTGACCTCGTCGATCACCCCGTCCGGCTCCATCTTGAGCGCCTTGGCGAGGCCGTCGTAGCCGCCGTTGTCGCGATACCCCTTGAGGGTCAGCGCCTCGGGACGGCCGACGTTGCGAGTCAGAACTTTCTCGAAGGCAGGCATCACTTCAACCCCCTGACGATGTTCCGCGTCCGGCTGGGGGTGAGGTTCTCGTGATAGGTCTCGTCGATCATCATCATCGGCGCCGTGTCGCAGGAGCCCAGGCACTCGAAATGGATGTAGGAGCAGCGGCCGTCCGGCGTCACCTCGTCCTCGCCCACCCCGAGCTCCTGGTGGAGGGTCTCCATGATCTCGTCCGACCCACGGAGCTGGCAGGAGAGGTTGGTGCACACGCGGATGCGGTGCCGGCCCACCGGCTTCTGGTGGTAGAGGTCGTAGAAGGTGACGACGCCGTAGACCTTGGCCACGGAGAGGTCGAGCTCGGCCGCCACCGCGGCGATCGCCTCGTCCGGCAGCCAGCCCCCCCACTCGCGCTGGGCGATGTGGAGGGCCGGCAGGGTCAGGGCCTCGGCGGTGGGGTAGCGCTTGCGCAGCTCGGCGATCTCGGCCAGCGCGGCAGGCGAGAAGCCGCCGCCGCTCGGCGGCGGACCGGACGGCACGGAGGCCGGCTCATGAACGCTCAAAGTTGCACCCTCACGGGCCGCCGCTCGCGCGCCGGCAGAGAGAGGTCGAGGCCGCCCTTCAGCCAGACATAGGCGTACCCGACCAGGATCAGCAGGATGAAGACCATCACCGCCCAGAAGAGCTGCCACCCGCCGTCGCGCAGGATCAGCGACCAGGGATAGAGGAAGGCGGCCTCCAGGTCGAAGACGATGAAGTCGATCGCCACCAGGAAGAAGGCGATGGAGATGCGCTTGTGGGAGACGTCCATCAAGGGCATGCCCGACTCGAAGGTCGACAACTTGACGACACCCCCGAGCTGGTTGCCCACGAGCATGCTGAGCAGATGGGAGGCGATGAGGATGATGGCCCCCAGCGCGATCGAGACTCCCAACGCCAGCAGGACTGGGAAGTACTGCTCCGGCAAGGGACTTACCTCCAGTTAGGTCAGGGCACGGAACGAGCCGGTCCCCCCGGCAGAAGCCAATTTCGGGACCCGGCGCCGCGCTCGTGAAGGATGTCACAAGCTCTCGCCGGAGACAAGCGGATGGGGTGGGGGTAGTGGCTCAGTTTGGCTCATGGCGCCTCCGGCGCCCGGGCATAAATGCCCGGGCTACGCTTGAACCAAGAAGCCTCCTGAAGGAGGCTCAATCCCTTCGGCCACGTTTTGAGCCGGCTTCAGCCGGCTTTTCGTTTCCACTGTAGCCCGGGGCCTTCAGGCCCGGGCGGGGCGGCGCCGCGAACCAATGGAGACACTACCCTCCACACTCCTCTACGCCGAGATACGACCGCAGCGCCCGCCGTATGACCTCCGATTTCGAGCACCGCTCCCGCGAGGCCCGCTCCTCGAGAGCCCGTTCCTCATCGTCGTAAAGATAGGCGGTCTCCCGGGTCAGTCCTCCCTGGGTGGTGTGTTTTTGTCTCTCGCGTAGGGTGCCGTCACGTTTCGGCATCACCGAAGCCTAGACAAACTCGTGTTTCCAAGATACATTCATGGTGAATGTACCGTGCCCACGGTGCATTGACCTTGGGAGCGACCACCGCCGAGCAGCGATTTTTACGCTTCGGCTTAACAGGCG
>DASWQX010000401.1:0-16031 GCA_036403495.1 Thermoanaerobaculia bacterium | reverse complement strand
AGAATTTCGCCAGGACGGGGTGGCCGACCAGAAAGAAACGGTTCCAGAACGACTGCGGGACCCAGGCCCCCAGCGCGCCGGCGAGCAGCAGGCCGACGGCGATGTCCTTCCAGACGGCCAGCCAGTCCATCACGAAGTAGTGGCTGATCGCCGTCCACCCGCGCCCGGAGAAGATCCTCCGCAGCAGCGGCCCCTCGGTGACCGCCATGTCCATCTCCGCGTGCCCTTCCATCTTCCCCTTCCGCCCCCGGTCGGCCTGCGCCCGCGCGGCGTCGACCATCTTCGCGGTCAGGAACAGCCGGAAGAGCAGGACGAGGACGGCGACCAGGAGCACGCCGCCGGCGAATTCCGCCAGGGTGAACTGCCAGCCGATCAGGATCGCCAGGATGATCCCGAACTCGGCCACCAGGTTGGTGGAGGCCACCTCGAAGGCCATCGCCGCCGTGAAGTCTGCGCCTTTGCGGAAGAGGGAACGGGTGAGCGCCACCGCCGCGTAGGAACAGGACGAGGAGGCCGCGCCGAGGCCGCAGGCGATGGCGATGGAGCGCGGCGAGTCGTCGGGCAGGAGCTTCGAGACCTCCTTCTTCGACACCACCGCCTGCACGGCGCCGGAGAGCGCGAAGCCGAGGACGAGCGCCCAGAGGAGCTCCCAGAGCATGGCGAAGGCCATGCCGAGGGCGTGAAGGAAGTGGTGCAGGAGCGCCGCAGGCATCAGGCCCTACCGCCGCCGGTCCTCCGGATTCAGGAACGTCCCTTCCCGGAGCTCCTCGAAAGCGCGCTGAAGCTCGCTCTGCGTGTTCATCACGATCGGTCCGTACCAGGCGACGGGCTCGGCGAGCGGTTTGCCGGAGACGAGGAGGAAGCGGATCCCCTGGTCTCCCGCCTGCACGGTGACCTCGTCGCCGCGGTCGAAGAGGACCAGCGAGCGGTCGTCGGCCTCGGCGGGGGGCGCGGTGTCGGCCCAGCCGACGCCTTCGGTGGGGACCGCCAGGGGACCGGAGGCGTTACAGAATTTGCCGCTCCCCGCGAAGACGTAGGCGAAGGCGTGGCGGGTGGTCTCAACCGGCAGGCTCTTGCGGCGGCCGGGCGCCACCGAGACGTCGAGGTAGACGGGGTCGGCGGCGATGCCGTCGACGGGGCCGCTCTTCCCCCAGAAGTCGCCGCAGACGATGCGGACGTGGGTGCCGTCGTCGTCGGTGATCTCGGGGACGTCCACCCCTTTGACCTCCTGATAGCGGGGAGCGGTCATCTTCAGCGAGGAGGGCAGGTTCCCCCAGAGCTGGAAGCCGTGCATCCGCCCCGCCGGATCTCCCTTCGGCATCTCCTGATGGATGATCCCCCGCCCGGCCGTCATCCACTGCACGTCTCCGGGGCCGATGGCGCCCCGGTTGCCGAGGCTGTCGCTGTGCTCCACGGAGCCGGCGAGGACGTAGGTGATCGTTTCGATCCCCCGGTGCGGGTGCCAGGGGAAGCCGGCCAGGTAGTCCTCCGGGACGTCGTTGCGGAAGTCGTCCAGGAGGAGGAAGGGATCGAAGTCGGAGGTGTGGTCGAAACCGAAGGCGCGGCGGAGATGGACTCCCGCGCCTTCGAGGGTGGGCTTGGCCTTGATCAGCCGCGAAACGGGTCGGATCGACATGCCGGAAGGATAGCACTGGGCTAGACTCGCGGCATGTGCAGGAACATCAGGCCCCTGTTCAATTTCGAGCCCCCGGTCACCGACGGCGAGGTGCGCGCCGCGTCGCTCCAGTTCGTGCGGAAGATCAGCGGCTTCACCAAGCCCTCGAAGGCCAACGAGGCCGCCTTCGCGGCGGCGGTCGACGAGGTGGCGGCAGCCGCCCATGCGCTTCTCGCCTCGCTGGTGACGAACGCGGAGCCGCGCGACCGGGAGGTCGAGGCGGCGAAGGCGCGGGAGAAGAACGCGCGGCGTTTCGGAGACGCTCCGCTTTGATGCCAGAATCGGCGGCATGGCGAAGCCCGGCGAAGCGGTCCCCTTCTATCTGACCCCCTACCTGGAGGCCCGCCGGCAGGGGGTGAAGGGGTTCCACGCGCTGCTCTGGTCGAGCCGCGAGGGGCAGCGGCTCCGATTCGAGGCGATCGCCCGCGGCGTGGCGCTCGCCGGGCGGACGATCCTCGACGTCGGCTGCGGGCGGGCGGACCTGCTGGCGTACCTGCTCGCGGAGGGGATCGTGCCGGCCCACTACACCGGCCTGGAGGCGGTCCCGGAGGCGATCCGCTCGGCCCGGCGGCGGCGCTTCGCGCGCTGCCGGATCGTCGAGGGGGACTTCGTGCGCGATCCCGGGACGATGGCGGTGGGCGCCGAGGTGGTGATCTTCAGCGGCTCGCTGAACACCCTCACGCGCCCGCAGTTTTATCGCGCGCTGACGGCGGCCTGGGCGGCGGCGGGGCGGGCGCTGGCCTTCAACTTCCTCTCCTCCCGCTTCTGGTGCGGCGAGGACTGGCTCACCTGGCACCGCCGGCAGACCGTGCTCGCCTTCTGCCGCTCGCTGGGCGGCGAGCCCCGCGAGGAGTCAGGGTACCTGCCCGGCGACTGCACGATCGTGATGGAACGACGCCCCGCCGGCCGGGGCTGAGCCATGCCGGTTCCCGATCTCACCGACCGCTCCGCCCTCACCCGTTTCGCGTGGCTCTCGATCGCCGCCGCGCTCGCCACCATGGGGCTCAAGGCGGCGGCCTTCCTGCTCACCGGCTCGGTCGGCCTGCTCTCCGACGCCCTGGAGTCGGGGGTCAACCTCGCCGGCGCCCTGATGGCCCTCGCCATGCTGACCATCGCGGCGCGGCCGGCGGACGAGGAGCACGCCTACGGCCACTCGAAGGCCGAGTACTTCGCCAGCGGCGTCGAGGGGACGCTGATCCTGGGCGCGGCGGCGACCATCGCCTTCGAGGCCGTGCGCCACTTCCGGGCGCCCCACCCCCTGAACCGGATCGGCGCCGGCCTCGCGGTGTCCGTCGCCGCCTCCCTGATCAACCTCGGCGTGGCGCTGGTGCTGCGGCGGGCCGGGACCCTGAGCCGGTCGGTCTCCCTGACGGCCAACGCCAACCACCTGCTCGCCGACGTCCTGACCTCGGCCGGCGTGCTGGCCGGGGTGGGCGCGGTGGCGCTCACCGGCTGGCAGCGGCTCGATCCGCTGATCGCCCTGGTGGTCGCCGCCAACATCGTCTGGACCGGCGGCCGGATCGTCCGCGAGTCGGTCCTGGGACTGATGGACACGGCGCTCCCCGCGGCGGAGATGGTCACCCTGCGCCGAGTGCTCGACGCCTACGCCGCGGACGGGGTGCAGTACCACGCCCTGCGCACTCGGCAGTCCGGCGCCCGCCGCTTCGTATCGGTCCATGTGCTGGTCCCCGGCGACTGGACCGTCCATCACGGCCACCAGCTCCTGGAGCGGATCGAGGCCGAGATCCGCGGCGTCCTGCCGAGCGCCAGCGTCTTCACCCACCTCGAATCGCTCGACGATCCGGCGTCCTGGGAGGACATCCACCTGGACCGCGAAGCGTAGCCGCACGGAAGCACCCCCGCGCCGCCGCCAATTTTTACAAGAAATTACAAATTCCTCTCTTGGCCGCTCCGTTGGAATCATGGTAGGGTGTGGCGATCCTGTGCCCAATTGCAACTTGCCGTAACCTTCAGGAGGTGCCCCCCGTGTTGACCCTCGTCCGAGGCTGCATCGCTTCCCTCGCTTTACTCACCTGTACGGCCCCACTCCTGGCCATCGCCGCGCCGCCCCTGCTGGCCCGGCCCCCGCTCGGCAACATGGTGGACTCCCGGGTGAACCTGCCGGATGCTTTCAAGAAGGCTACGGCGGCCCGGTCCGGGGTGGTGGAGGCCGGCTTGGCCAAGACCCGGGTCCAGGTGAAAGAGACGGCCGCGGCCGTGGTCGCGCTCAGGAAGGCCCTGCCGGGCCTCGACGTCAAGATCTCCAACATCACCGGCGCGGCCGAGACCGTCGCCAATCTGCGCGGTGCGCTGACCGCCGCGGCCCCCGGCCGCAGCGAGGACATCGTGCGCGGCTTCCTGGCCCAGAACGGCGGCCTCTACGGCCTCGCGGCCGAGGATCTGAGCGACCTCGTCGCCCTCGGCGACAGCCCCGGCGGCACCAGCGGCCTGCGCATGCTCCGGATGGAGCAGCAGATCGACGGCGTGCAGGTGTTCCAGAGCGAGACCCGCTTCCTGCTCGATCGCGACGGGCGGTTGGTGAAGAGCACCGGCCTGATGGTGCCGCACGCGCGCTCGTCGGCGCCGGAGCTCAAGTCGGCCACGCTGATGACGCCGGAGCAGGCGGTGGTCCACCTGCTCGCGGCCAACGGCCGGACGGCGATGGCCGCTTCGTTCAAGGTGGCCTCCGAGACCGACGGCCGGCTGCAGCTCGCCGAGACCGACGACTTCGTGGCCGGGCCGATCACCGCCCGCAAGGTGCTCTTCCCGCTGGCCCCCGGCGTGCTGGTGCCGGCGTGGTCGCTGGTCGTGTTCACCACCGGTGAACAGGACTACTACTCCGTGATCGACTCCGAGACCGGCGCCCTGCTCTGGAGCAAGGGGATCCGCGACTACGCCTCGGCTCAGGACGCCCGCTTCCGGGTCTACGTGCAGGCCGACGGCACCACGCCCGCCGACAGCCCGGCGCCGCAGTCGCCGAGCACGGCCGCCCCCGGCTCCGGCATGCAGTTCCCGGAGATCGCGCCGACCATCGTCAGCATGCACACCGCCTACGACCCGACCGCCAGCCCCAACGGCTGGATCGACGACTGCCCGGGCGGCGTCTGCACCGCGGCCCAGACCCAGACGATCGGCAACAACACCGTCACCTGCATCGATCAGGCGCAGGGCGCCGACGCCAACATGTGCGACACGGCGGTGGCGACGGTGATCGACGGCAACGGCCGGCCCACCGGCAACCCGGACTCGAACGGCCGCAACCGCGACTTCCTCGGCACCACGCCGCGCGACTTCCAGACCAACTTCCTGCCGCCGCCGCAGGGGGGCAACCCCGAGGCCGGCCAGACCTGCACCGGCAACGGCAGCAGCGGCACGCTGCCGATCGACCAGTTCCGCCGCGGTCTGCTCACCCACCTTTTCTATGTCACCAACTGGTACCACGACCAGCTCTACAAGCTCGGCTTCGACGAGGCCTCGGGCAACTTCCAGCAGACCAACTTCTCGGGCATGGGCCTCGGCGGCGACCGCGTCAACGGCGACGCGGATGACGGCTCCGGCACCAACAACGCGAACTTCGCGACGCCGCCGGACGGCACCTCCGGCCGCATGCAGATGTACCGCTTCACCGGTCCGACCATCGACCGCGACGGCGGCATCGACCAAGAGATCTCGATGCACGAGATGACGCACGGCACCAGCAACCGGCTGATCGGCAACGGCGCCGGCCTCAACTGGAACCCGGCGCGCGGCATGGGCGAGGGGTGGAGCGACTTCGTCGCCCTCTCGCTGCTCAACAACACCAACGCCGACAACCCCAACGGCCACTACGCCAGCGGCGCCTACGCCACCTACAAGCTCGGCGGCCTGCTCGACAACTACGTCTACGGCATCCGCCGCTTCCCCTACACCACCGACCACAGCGTCAACCCGATGACCTGGGCGGACGTCGACGACGTCACCAACAACCTCAGCGGCGGCATCGCTCCCGACCCGCTCGGCTTCAACCTCAACGGCGGCATGGAAGTCCACAACGCCGGCGAGATCTGGGCCCTGACCCTCTGGGGCGTGCGCGCCCGCGTCATCGGCGATCCCGCCGGCGCCAACGGCAACGTGCCGACCGGCAACCACACGATGCTGCAGCTCACCATCGACGCCATGAAAATGACGCCGATCAATCCCAACTTCCTCGACGCCCGCGACGCCTTCGTCCAGGCCGACTGCGCGACCAACGCCTGCGCCAACGAGGGCTCGATCTGGGCCGGCTTCGCCGACCGCGGCCTCGGCTACAAAGCCGTTGACCCCTATCGCGTCAACGGCCGCTACGTCGGCAGCCACCAGGGCATCGGCGAGTCGTTCAGCGTGCCCTACCTCGACGTCGTCAATCCGCTCACCGACGTCACCGTCGACGACAGCGCCGACAACAACAACGGCGTCATCGATCCGGGCGAGGCGGTCAAGCTGACGATCAAGTTGACCAACCCCTGGCGCGGCGCCGGCAAGGCGGTCGCCAGCGCCACGGCGACCCTCAGCACCACGACCCCCGGCATCACCATCTACGACAACAGCTCGACCTACGGCGCCATCGCGCCCCAGGGCTCGGCGACCGGCGACACCTTCACCATCGGCGTCGCTCCCTCCGTCGTCTGCGGCAGCGCCATCGACTTCACGCTGACCACGGTGTCGAGCCTCGGCACCACCTCGACCACCTTCAAGGTCCGCCTGGGCAACCGCAACGGCACCGATCCGGCCGTCACCTACACGGGCGATCCGAACCCGGACCTCACCATCACGGACAACCGGCCGCGCGGCGTCTTCCACCAGATCACCGTCACCGACGACTTCGAGATCGCCGACATCAACTTCCGCGTCGACAGCCTGTCGTCCCCGGCGATCGACGACATCACGGTGATGCTGCGCTCCCCCGGCGGCATCGGCCAGGACATGGTGGCGCTGGTCTCCGGTCTGAACGACTGCGGCGGCACCACCCTCACCAACATGGTGATCGACGACGACGTCGCGAACACTCCCACCAACGACATGGTGGAGGCGACCGCCGCCAACGCTCCGTACACCAAGTCGTGGCAGCCGGTCTACAACTCTCCCTGGGCCGCCCTGGTCGACCCGACCCGCCCGGCGGACCCCACCGGCGACCTGAGCCGCATGGACGGCACCAGCACGAAGGGGACCTGGTCGGCACTGGCCGCGGACGTGTTCTCCGCCGCGGCGAACGGCTGCCCGGCCGGCAACGGCACCTTCAACGCCTGGTCGATCATCGTCACGCCGGTCCACTTCGACTGCGTGGCCTTCGTCGCGGCGGTCACCCCGACGGCGACCAAGACGGTCTCCGGCACCTTCACCGTCGGCGGCACGGTCACCTACACCGTGACGCTCACCAACAACGGCACCGGCAACCAGGCCGACAACCCCGGCCATGAGTTCACCGACACCCTGCCCGCCGGCCTGACGCTGGTCACCGCCACCGCCACCAGCGGCACGGCGGCGACGTCCGGCAACACCGCCACCTGGGACGGCTCGCTGGCCCCCCTCGGCGGCAGCGTCACCATCACCATCACCGCCACCATCAACAGCGGCACGCAGGGCACCACGATCAGCAACCAGGGCACCTTCGCCTACGACGCCGACGTCAACGGCACCAACGAGTCCTCGGTCCTCACCGACGATCCGACCGTCGCCGGCGCCAGCAACCCGACCTCGTTCACCGTCGGCGCCTCGCACCTGACGGCGACCAAGAGCGTGGCCGGCACCTCCTTCACCCCCGGCAGCACCGTGACCTACACGGTGGTGATCTCGAACTCCGGCGGCTCGGCTTCGCCCGACAACCCCGGCCACGAGTTCACCGACACCCTGCCCGCCTCGCTGACGCTGCAGAGCGCCACGTCGACCACCGGCACCGTCATGACCGCCGGCAACACCGTCAACTGGGACGGCTCGATCGCCGCCGGCGGCAGCGTGACCATCACCATCATCGCGAAGATCAACGCGGGGACGGCGAACACCACGATCAACAACCAGGGGACGGTCTCCTACGACGCCGACCTCAACGGCACCAACGAGACCACCGTGATGACCGACGACCCGTCCACCGCCACCCCGGGCGATCCGACCGGGTTCACGGTCCTCCCGGGTTCGGTGGCCGACATCCCGACGCTCTCCGAGGTCGGCCTGTTCGCCCTCGGTCTCGGCCTGATGCTCGCCGCCCTGATGCTGCTCCGCCGCCGCCAGACCTCGGTCTAGCCCGGCCGCCAGCGTTCCCGACGCGCCCCACCCTCGGTACGAGGGTGGGGCGTTTTCTTATTTGGGCTCCCCCTTGCGTTCGCGCTACCATGCTGGGCCTGAAGCGCTGCCCTCGATTTCTGATCTTGTCGAAAGGAGCCTCGCCATGACCCGACTCTCCCCGCTCTCCCGGCGGCAAACCCTGCTCGCTCTCCTCGCCACCGCCGCCCTCGCGCTGCCGGCAGCCGCGGCGCCGACCGTGGGTTCCTCCAACACCGCCACCGCCGATCCGCCGGTGTCGCGGCCGGCCACCACGCCCTGTGCCGTGCAGCTCTTCTCGAACGTGGCGTTCGCCGACTTCTCCCCCAAGCCGTTCACCTACGCGCCCCCCGCCGCCTGCCCCGGCCCCTGGGCCAAGGTCGTGCTCGAGGCCGACTTCTCGGTCACCGCCGGCCGCCAGTTCGACCGCACGGCGCAGATCGCGCTCGCCCATACCAACATCTACTACGGCACCACCGCCGAGCCGTCGAGCAGCGTCAGCCCCTCCTGGCACGTGGAGCGCGACCTCACCGACTACAGCTCGCTGTTCCGCGCCGCGCAGACCGGCGACGTCAATCTCGGCAACCTGGTCAACTCCACCTACACCGGGATCATCCACGGCAGCGCCCGGGTGCTGCTCTACCCCGCCGGCGCCACCGCCCCGGCGCCGCGCACTCCCGACGTCGTCCTCCCCCTCTCCACGGATCCCGGCGGCGCGGCGCTGCTCGCCAACACGGCGAGCGTGCTGGCGCCGACCTTCACGCTGCCCACCAACATCGAGGCGGCCTACCTCGACGTCGTGGCGCAGAGCCAGTCGGGCGACGAGTTCTGGTACACCTGCGTGCCCGACGACGTCGCAGGCGAGCTGTTCAGTTGCGGCGGCACCTCCTTCCGCGAGGCCGAGGTCACCATCGACGGCCAGCCGGCCGGCGTCGCGCCGGTCTACCCCTGGATCTACACCGGCGGCATCGATCCCCTCCTCTGGCGGCCGATCCCCGACGTGCAGACGCTGAACTTCGCCCCCTACCGCGTCGACCTCACCCCCTTCGCGGGCGTGCTCTCGAACGGCCATCCGCACCAGGTGGGGGTGAGCGTCTACAACGCCAACAACTACTTCCTGGTGGCCGCCTCGCTGCTGCTCGACCTCGACGCGCACGCGAGCCACGTCAGCGGCGCCGTCACCCAGAACACGCTGACCGCGCCCCAGCCCGCGACGATTCAGGAGAACCTGACGACGGCACCGGACGGCAGCGTCAGCGGCACGGTGAACACCGGCTCCAACCGCCAGTTCACCATCGCCGGCTACGTCAACACCTCGCACGGCCGGGTGGAGACCACGCTGCGCCAAGCGCTGAGCTTCTCCAACAAGCAGCAGTTCGACGTTGGCACGAACTACGTCCAGAAGATCAACCAGAGCACGCAGATCGTCTCCGCGACGGACACCCGCCAGGGCTTCCTCACCGCGCACACGGACAAGCACTTCTCGTGGCCGCTGACCCTCAATTATTCGTTCCTGGCCAACCCCGACGGCTCGGGCTCGCAGACCACGACGGTCGATCAGCGCTACGACACCCAGGAGGCCCGGCTGGGCGGCGGCCTCCCCTTCGCCGGCCTGACCTCGAATGCCGTGAAGAGCGCGGACACGCTCCTCTTCGACGCCTCGGGCGCGGTCACCGGTTTCCAGGACCGCACGAGCTCGCAGACCTACAGCGCGTTCGCCACCGACGGGACCTGCTACAACCGGACGATCTCCTCGGCCAGCGGCGTGCTGACCGCGGTCACGGACAGCCGTCTCTGCGGCCATTGAAGCCCGGCTCGCTCTGAAGGCAAAGAACGGACAGGGCTCCGCCGCCAGGAGCCCCATCCTTCGATTCAGTTTTCAAAGACCAAAACCCGCCCGGCGAGCCTCATTCCCCGTTCGCCGCGTCGCGTTTCCTACCCGTCGCGTCACATTCCCCACCGCCGACGCTCCATTCGCTCCCGCCGACGCGACGCGAGCGGCCCGTTTCATCGCGTTCCCCACCCTTCACGTCGCGCGAGCAATGGGGAACGTGGCGTTCCCCCGCCGAAACGTCATCCGAAGACCAGGGAACAGGACGCAAACGCCCCTTCACGTCATGTACATTCCAGGAAACGCAACGTTCCCTCTGGGGAATGCCTCGCGAAGGAGGGGGAACAAGCCGTTCCCCGCTCATCACGCCCTATTCCCCAGAAAGAATGCCGCTCAACACCTGGGGAACAGGCCGTTCAGGAGCCTCAAAGCTCCTCACGGCCCCGCGTGGAGAGGCAAGCTCCCCCTGCAAAATAAGAAACAGGGGCTTGACTAGACGCCTCGCCCTCCTCTATAGTATGCACATCATCGACGACCTGTCCAGAGGCTTCCGTCGCGAAGCGCTCTCCAGGCGTCGAAGGGGCCGGGGATGTCTATGGATCGCAGGACTCCGCCGTCGTATCAGGCGTCGAGACCGCCACCGGGGATTCCCTCGGGGATTTTCCTCGAACAAGGGCCCGAGCTCTTTGACAATCGAAGCACCTGAGTCCGAGGGAACGGTAGCGGGGCCGTTCTCTCGGGCTTCTTTCTGGCGTTGCGGAGGCCTTGACCGCGACGCGAGCACTCTGCCCGAGGATTCCGGCAAGGGTTACATCGCCTTGCGCAACCTCAGCATCTACGGTAAGATATTTAGCAATTCAATGCCCTACTTCCGGGGTACAGCGCAAGGAGATCATTATGAAGAAAAACGAAGATGCTCTCAAGGGACGTGTTCTCGCTCGTGTTCACGCCGACGACCTTCGGAAAGTCGCGGGAAGGAATACCAAAAATGTTCCCACGAATGGTATCCGCGACGTCGAGGTCGTAACTGATCCTACCTGGGCTCTCGCCGATCACGAGGTCTGAGCGTGTTCTGACGGGAGCGGCAGCCCTTCCGGCTGCCGCTTCTTCGTTGAGCCTGCGAGCCATCGAAATGCCCAAGAGCGTTGTGGTGCTGACAACACCTGGAGATCTTCAAGCTTTCGCGGTCATTGAGTCCTTGCGCCGCCGTGGGCTCGATCCGTTTGTATGGTTTCCCGCTGATTTTCCAACGCACGAGAAGGAAACCATCTCGTTTTCAGGGAACCAGCTCGACTTTACACTCAAAGCTGGAAAGCGGGAGGTTCGCGCCTTCCGAGCTGACACGGTCTGGTTCCGAAGGATCGGGTCCAACTCGGACTTCAGCGCCCTCCACCCCGCGGACAGGATGTTCGGCTGGGCTCAGTGCAAGGCTTTCCGCGAAGGCTCGCTGCAGATTCTTTTCTCAGAGGCTTTTTGGGTCAACCCTCCCGCCACGGCTTGGCTTGCGGATAACAAACTCTATCAGCATTCGCTTGCCGTCAGGCTCGGGCTCATGACGCCTCCCTCCCTGTTTACGAACGATCCGACCGAGATCCGATCCTTCGTTCGGTCCCATCATGGGGAGGCAATCTACAAGGCGTTTCCAGCGGCAGCCTGGAAAAACGGGGAGGACCTATTTGCTTGCCATACGGTTCGCCTCACAGAGGCCGATCTGGTCGCGGACGAACTGCTCGCCGTCACCCCGGGAATCTATCAAGCCCTCGTTCAGAAGCGCTATGAAGTTCGTTTGACGATGATGGGTGCTCAACCCTTTGCCGTGAAGATCTTTTCCCAGGATACTGAAAAGGGCCGGCTAGACTGGCGCCGCGCCTATGACGAGATAAGAATGGAGCCGACCACCTTGCCGGCCTCGCTGATCGAGTCTTGCCGGCTCCTAATGAAACGGCTCAATCTCGTCTTCGGCTGCTTTGATTTCATTGTTGATCTCTCCGGGGATTACATTTTCCTTGAGGTCAACCAGCAAGGCCAGTTCCTCTTCGTCGAGACCTACGCCGAGGTCCCCTTGCTCGACGCTTTTACCGAATTTCTCATTCACGGATCAGAGTTTTCGTGGCGGGGGAAGGGATCCGGCATCCGGTACGAAGACGTGGCCAATATTGCCGAAGAATTATCCGAAGCTGCCGCGTTGGAGCACGTCAGTAACCCCATTCCTTCCGTTGCCGAGTAGGAGAAGCCCCCACCATGAAGAGACCTGCCCTGGTGTCGTGCCTTTTCCTGCTTCTGGCCGCCGGCTCGTGGGGAATCGCGCTCCAAAAGGACGGCGGGAATAGCGCCAGCCGACACCTCGCGGGCGAGTGGCACCTCCATGCAGAGCTCAGCCAGCGCCTTACTGGACAACGGACCGGTGCCCCTGACCTCGTGTCGATCACCGCCGACCCCTCGGTGCTGGAGTCATTGCCGCCACAGATCGACGCGCTCCGGAGATCAAGTCCGGTTTATTTGGCGGGGACCCTCACCTTCGGCAAGACCAGATTCACCTTCCTTCTGACTGACCAGGAGGGCTCTCAGCGGCTGATCCTATTCCCGCCTGGGTCTTCCGGCTCCGGAGCTTTTTCCATCCTCTTCGACGTGATCCCAGCTCAGGAACCACTGAACGATATTCTCTTTCTCGGCAGTGAAACGGATGGGCAGCCGATTTTCGCATACGAGCGTGTCGCCTTGCCGAAGACCTCCCAACTCTCGGAGCAAACGCGGGCACTCCTTCTGGATGCGCTGACCAACAATTATTCGCCGGCTCTCAAAAGTCTGCCGGAGCGCCCTGACTGGCAGGCCGTTATCGATTTGCTGGTCGAGGAGATGCGAAACGACCCGAGCGGATTGCATAACTACCGTTCCATCGTGCTCCATAGCCTCATCAGTCGCCATCTCGCAGAAGCCCGGCTTAACGTCAAGCCTTTGCTGGCGGTTGTTGCGAGCCAGTCCTGGACCAACCAGCAGAAGACGTCGATCGTGCTCGCCGATGCCGTGCGCCGCCCTGACCTTTTCAAGGGCGAGGAGAAGGAAACGATCCGGGCAATGATTCCCTTGACGGCCAGTCAAAGGGGTCCGGTCGTGGAGCCAGCACTCCAGGTGCTACACGCGTTAACGGGAGAGAAAGACCTCCAGCGAGATCCTCTGGCCTGGGCCCGATGGTTCGAAGCCCATTACGGCGACAAGATCGACCTCCGCGGCTCCGTCTATGAACTGGTCGACGTCATCGCCATCGAGACCTCTTCGAACGGAGCCCTGAGCTTTCGAGCCGACGGAAAGCACGTCCAGGACAAGGAAAAATTGCGGGCTCAAATCCAAGGTTTCATCTCACGGGCCCGCGCCGTAGGCCTGCGCCCCCGCCTTGTCGCTCTGGTTCCCACGCCTATTACCTCTATTGAAACCGGGAACCAGGCGTCGCGCGAAGCTAGGCCGGTTCAGGAAATTTTGGGCTCATTGGGTATTGAGGAGTATACCGTCACGCCTGACGACACGGTTTTCTACCCTCCCTTTGAACCCGGTTTCCCTCCCAAGCCTGGAAAGCCCTGAGCCGAAGTTGGAGCTACTCTGAGCCCGCGTCCGCCTCTTCTCGATGATTGGGGGAGGAAGGAGCGACATGCTGCCGGAGAGCCTCCTCAGCTTGCTCCTCAGCCGCTTTGGCCACATCCTCGAAACGGAGGCAGGAGCGCCCTCGGTTCCAATCGAAGTCGGTCCGCCCCTGGAGCAGGAATTCGGCCATGGCATCCACGAGAGGCAGGCCCGTCGTTTGTTCGAGAAACAAGAACTGGCCCATCTCGTTGACTTCAAGGAAAACATGATCTCCGTCAGGCGTAACGATGAGATCGATGCAGCCGAAGACGAGACCGAGCCGCTTCAAGAGAGCCTTGCAAAGCGCTTCTACCGAGGGTTGAAGCTCGACAGGCTCAAGTCGCAGAGAGTGGCCGGATGTGCGCCAGTCCAACTCGCTTGAGACGACCTTTACGGCAAAGGCGTGGTCGCCCAGAACGGTCAACCGGATTTCATGATCCTTCGGCACGACCGCCTGGTAAATTCCCGGCGTTGCGCGCAGCAGATGGTCTTCCACCAGATCGCTCTCCGTCAACTGGGCGGTGAAGGAAAACCACCTCTCCTCCGCGTTCTGCCACGCCGCTGCCTGAAACGTCTTATAGACGATCTTTCCACCATGACGTGCCATGAACTCGCGGAGCCGTCGAGGATCGTTGGTGAAAATCGTCGCCGGAGTCTTCAAGCCGATTTCGATCGCGAGCTTCTGCTGGACGATCTTCCTGCCGGCGCTCACCGCCGCGTCCGGAGGGTTGACCCAGAAGGCATCCTGGAAAATCACCGGCAGGAGGGACCTTCGGAAGACGGCACACTCCAGTTGAACGAATTCCCGATCCGCGGGGTGCAGGGCTGTTTCATCGACGACGTGGGCCGGCCTGCGCCGCCACACGGACTTTATGCTCGAGGCCGAGAGATCAACATCCAAACCTTCCACATATAGCGAGCCGAGATTCTCGTCGAACAGGAGGGCCTCTCCGGATCGGGAAGGAAAATCTGTCATGTGCCACAGGATGGGATCTCCCCCCTTCCTGCGAAGGGCTTCTGCGACGGCGTAGCTGTGCAGATCTCCGGCGGAAGTGAGAATCAGGATTCGTCCAGGCATTGGTCCCCCCGCGTTGCCTCAGCCCCGTTTATATCTCGAATCGAAAACCCTCATCGTGCCGCGCCCGGAAGAGATACCGCAAAACGCGCCGGGCCAGCTCGGCTGTGGCCGCTTCCCGGCCGGCGGCTTCGTGGAAGAGGCGCAGGGCGGCCAGGGCTTCGCGGTGGACCTCCTCGGCTTCGAAGATCGTGGGCAGATCGCGAGTCAGCTCTTTGACCTCGGCCGTCCGCCCCTCGTCCAGCAGGAGCGCGGCCTCTTCCAGCAGGGCCAGGGCCACGTCGTACCCCATGTTGCGATCCGTGAATTCTTGTCGGGCGTGCGCCAGCAACATCAGGGCCTCCGCGGTCTGGCCCAGCCCGGCGGCGATGAGGCCTTCGATCCAGGTCAGGCGAAGGATTGTGATCGCATCCCCCATCTCGCTCGCAGCATGCCGCGCCTTCCGCGCTAGCTCCGAAGCCTCTGCGAAGCGGCCAACGTGGCAGAAGTCGAGCGCCAGGTTGCAGTGAAGGATATAGCGGAGCCGCGGATCGGCCTTAACGTCGGGCAGGGCCTCCGCTTCGAGGAGGGTCTCGATGGCGCGCTCGTACTCGCCCATAACCTCCAGCGTGAACCCTTTCTTGATCAGGATTCGCCCCTGGGAGCGGCTCACATTTCGGGCTTGCTCCAGCAAAGCCAGGGCTTCGGCAAATCGACGCTGATCGCGGCACAGAGAAGCTTCGAGGTCAAGCAGCCTCCCAGGGTCAAGAAGAGCGTCCGGGTCGGAACCGGCGTGCCATAGCCTCCAAGCCTCGTCGAAGAGGAAGGCCGCGGCCTTCAGCTTGCCCGCGACCCGCAGGACATTGGCGATGTGCGCGACGGCGAAAGAGCAAACGCGGCGGCGCCAGCCTTCAGAGCCCGGAATCCGCTCCGCGACTTCCCTCGCGAGACGTGCCAGGAAGCCAGCCCGCTCGACGTCGCGGGAGGCCTGTACCACCGACTCATCGCAGAGCCGCTCGACCAGGGCCCAACTCTGGAATTCGCGTGCGATCCGGATCACCGCCAACGCCTGGCTCTCCCCGAGGTCTTTCAAGCGAAACCAGAGCTCAGCGGCCTGAAGTCGGTCCTCCGAGACAGGCTGACCGGCAGGAGGCGGCAAGCGCAGCAAGCGCCGGTAGACGCCGGAGACCAGGCCTGCGAGCAGCTCATGGACGAGGTCTGCCTCTCCCTGACCCGCGCGCTCCCTGGGCTGCCGCATTGTGTTTGCGAACCGCAAAATCTCCTCGCCGGCCGCGATCGTGAGGCCGCCTGCTCGGGTCACAGATTCAAGGTTCTCAGGACCGGGCTCGACCTGGTCCAACTCGTACTGAGCCAGCAGGACGGGATGGATGCCCGTCCTCTCGGCGAGCTCCTTCTGAGTCTCCCCGGAGAGCGCTCTCACCAGGCGCACCAAGCGATTTCTGGGTCTCATCCGCTCCTCCACCCGTGAGGGCTCCGAAGGAGCCCAGGCATGTAGCCTGGGGCGCGAGCCCCAGGTAGGACGTCCACCCCTCTTCCAAAAGCCCCGGAGGGGCGACGGCGTC
>DASWQX010000400.1:0-3116 GCA_036403495.1 Thermoanaerobaculia bacterium | reverse complement strand
CTTCAGCGCCACCCCTATTCCGGCTCCTCTGTGGACGCCGTCCTTCGACGATTCCGGATCGTTAGGTTCCCCTACAGCCTGATTTATCGTGTCGAGGAGGAGCGCGTTTTCATCCTGGCGGTCGCCCCCGACAAGAGACGACCTCGTTATTGGACCAGGAGGGCTGAGCCGTGACCCAAAGGACCGCCGAGAGCCTCCCCCCTCAGATCAGGCGGCAATCGGGTAGGAAACGTCCTCCGAAGGCATCTGGCTCGTAGTGGACGACCGATCGCCGGCGGTCTGGAACTCCTCGCGGAGAACGGGGAAAGTCCTGGCGGCAAGGTCGTAGAAGCCTCGCCGCTTGCGGTCGAACACGAACAGCCAAGGCGAGACGAGTAGCCAGCCCAGAAGAGCGCACACGTTTAGCGCCGCCCAAGCAAAAAACAGAGTCTGACGGATGACGACGCGGATCTCAGGAAAGCGCAGACGCCGACTCGACGCGAGCACACGTCCGGTCAGCGCAAGCCCCGGAGTGGTCCCAAAACGCGTGACTCCTATGATCGAGACACCGATGACGAGGACCGCGTTGGCGGCCAAGAGCTCCGGCCACCCGGCGATCTTGTTGAACAGCGCAAGGCCGCCGGGCACAACAAGTACGAGATGCAGGAGGATGTCCACAAGCTCTGAGTACATTCCCAAGGCTATCGCTTCAAGGCGCGCACCTCCCGTCTCGACGGCGAGCGTGGCGAGCACCCAAAGATAGGCAAGGATCTGCGCCAGCGTTAAGCCGAGGAGGAGAAGCAAGAGTACGATTGGGGGCCGCCCGATGCTACGCATTAGGCGATTGATACCCTCGAGCGCGTTCAACCCGCTGAGTAAGCGACTATCCCGAGTTGTACCGGCAACCTTCCTGATCCTGGCTTCGAGCGATTCTAGACGAGAAGGGTCGAGCTTCGAGGGCCAAGTCGCTACCGGGCTTTCGGTGATGACTGCCATCACGCTCTTCATCTCAGACGCGACGCTGGAATCGTAATGTTCCATAGCAAAAGCGGCTGACTCGAGATTCTGAGTTGTTTCTCGGACGAAAAGCATTGTATTCGACCCCAAGCTGGCTTGGTAAAGGTAGGTCATCAGAGACATCCCTCCGGCGATGGCCAGCCCAAGGATTCCCATGAACAACGAGGCGCGGCTCTTCGCTATCAAGGCGAGCATCGCCACCGCGAAGAAGACCATTGCCGCCACAGTCATCGGGCCCGGCAGGTAGTCCGCGACGACAAGCCAGCCCGTATGGCCTAAGGCCAGAAAGAAGCCGGCCCAGATGAACGAGGCCAAGCCGACGACCGGCAAGCCCTGTAGCAGACGCAAGAGCGTTCTCCGTCCGCCTTCGAGCTCGCCCAGCCGAGTATCCTTTTTCCGTCGCTCGCGCACCAAACGCCCCAATTCGCGAGTCCGGCGCCGGTCGAGCTCCCGCCAGGCCTTGACGACGGCACGCACCGCGAAGTCGTGGGCCAACTCGTATTCGTCGCCGTGCTCCTCCGCTGAAAACCGGCGTACGAGGCCCCGGCTCACCAGCGGTTCGAGCGCACGGCGGATCGCCGCTTCGTCGGCAGTCGGCAACTCCAACTCGGAGGGCCGGATCGCACGGAGCCCGCGCTTCAGCCGCTGCACCGTCGACGCCCGGCGGTGGCGTTCGCCGTCAGTCAAGAGATACAGACCGTCGAGCCGCAGCTCCGCAGCGGCCTTTTCCTCACCTTTCGAAACAGCATCGACGGAGTCCATTAGATAATGTTCGAGGACGAACTGCGTGGGCGTGATCGCCGGCAGCTCTCCGGAACCGCTCTCGCCGGCAGCTTTGGCGGCGACCGGGAGGAGGGATTCGTAGTGGCCCTCGGAAAAAGCGACCTCCTGCTCTTCTCGGGTTTCCCAGAGCCGCTCGGCGATGACCTGCAGGGCCGGCAACTCGACGAATTTCATTAAAGGCTTGCCGCCGTCCCGCGACCCCGACTGCCGCTCATTGCCGCCATAACAGGCTGCGAGGTCATCGAGAATCCGGCCTCTGACCTCGGGCGGAAAGCCGCCACTTTCGCGGAACGGAAAGGCCAGAACGGCTTCAGCCCGGTCACAGGTGATCGGCAACAGCCGGAAGTAGTTCTTGAAGATCTCGGGAATCGACTGCCGGAACGCGATCATGCTGCCCACCCAGTCCTCGCGCATCGAGAACAGCAGATGCAAGGCGAGGGAGCCATTCGCCCACACCTCGCCCAGCTCCTTGATGAAGCGATCCATCGCCGGGGAGTTGCCATAGTGGACGAACAGCTCTTCGAACTGATCACAGATGAGAAGCAGCCTGCGGTCTCGTCCGACGAGATCGGCGACACTACCGAGAAAGTCGGTCAGCCGCTGGTCGGACGCCGCCTCAAGCCAAGCGGGCGCCAGATCGACCGGAGCGCCAGGTGTCGTCTGGAGCAAGTTCCCGAGACGGTCGAGCAGACGCTCCATGTCTTGCCGGCGCTCATCGCTCGACTCCTTCGCCAAGTCGCCCAGCCGCGCGAGCATCTGGCGGTCCCCGGTGGGGAGCAGGGCGGCGGGGAGATCCCGCAGGATGCACTCTTTGAAGGCCGCTGTAGGGTCCGACTGCGACCAAGGCGGCCGCGGCCGCGTCCGGAACACGGCATATCCTTCTCTCTCGAAGAACGGTCGCACTCCCGCTTCGAGCAAAGAGGTCTTGCCGTTGCCGGAGAACGCATAAAGGAGGCCGACGCGCGAGGACGCGATCATCTGGGTGATCAGGTGGAGCTCGTCGCCTCGCGTGAGCTCAATAAGGCTGCGGTCGCACGGGTCTTCGCCGCGGAGTGGGGTGAGAAAACGCCAGGGGTTCTCAGGCATCGCGCTCATCCTAGCGAGGGTTTGATGGATCCAGATACGCCCGCAAATAGCTCATGAACTCGAAAGCGTCACGGTTCAGCACGGTGACCTTCTTGCGCGTCCAAAATCCCTGCGCGGCCTCCCATCGCTGCTCTTCCCGCTCCCGTTCGACCAAGTCCTCGGGCGGCTTGAAATACTGCACCGCATACGATTCCTTCTGATCCGCGGGACTGCGCTCCGCAGTCGCCTTGAAGATCACTCTGAAATTCCAG
>DASWQX010000399.1:0-2232 GCA_036403495.1 Thermoanaerobaculia bacterium | reverse complement strand
CCGTGTTGATCAGGCTCGCCAGGATCGCCCAGGTCCGGGCTCCGCTCTCACTGCCGGCGAAGAGTGCATTCTTCCGGCCAAGTGCAATCGGCCGCATGGTCCGTTCAACCGTGTTCGTGTGTGTGCCTTGTCAAGGTGCACTGCTCTCCCTGGTGGAAACCCAGGCCGGCAAACTCTCGCTCCAGCCGGAAGCACTCGGGGCGGATCAGGAGGCGACGAATGGTCTGAAGCACCCCGAGAAAAGGCCCCGTAAGGGGGACAGCGGACCGTGCGGGCCGCAACGCGAGTGAACACCGAGCAGGTCTCGAAACAGTCGATGTGGGAGCCGACCCGCCACACTAACGGGGAAGGCCGTCGTCGCCGGCGAAGCGAGCGAGACATGCAGCCGGCGATCCCACCGGGGTAGTGGTGGCGGCACGCACGGGACATGGGCAGTGCGCAACAAGGGAAGTCTGCGGACGTGGGGTGGAGCGGCATCTCCATGCCAACGGTGAACCCGCAAGGGCCAGCACCGGCGACCGCAGATGGCGGATGGGCTCGTAGTACCGTCGAGGCCGGGTAACGCCGGCGGAGGGAAGGGGCCCTGACCCGATCCGAGCGAGGGAAGGGCCGACAGCCCGGTGATTGACCATGGGTCTACCAACACCCGCTGCAACGGTTGAGACGCTCCGGACCTCGCTGCAGGCGAAAGCGAAGGCTGAACCGGCCTTCCGCTTCTACTCCCTCTGGGACAAGGTCTGCCGCAAGGACGTCCTGCAGGACGCCTACGGACGCTGCCGCGCCAACGCGGGGGCGGCCGGGGTGGACCGCGTGAGCTTTGCCCAGATCGAGGCCCAGGGTAGCGAGCGGTGGCTGGAAGAGCTGCGGGAGGAGCTGACTTCGGGACAGTACGCGCCCAAGCCCCTCCTGCGCGTGTGGATACCGAAGAGCAACGGAGGGCGTCGGCCACTCGGCATCCCGTGCATCGCCGACCGCGTGGTCGGGATGGCGGCGCTGCTGGTGATCGGCCCCATCTTCGAGGCGGACCTGCTGCCGCAGCAGTACGGCTTCCGCCCCGGGTTGGACGCCAAGATGGCCCTCCGCCGGGTCTACTGGCACGTGACGCAGCACGGGCGGCGGGAGGTGGTCGACGCGGATCTGCGCGACTACTTCACTTCGATCCCGCACGCGCCCTTGATGCGCTGCCTGTCCCGCCGCATCGCCGATGGGCGCCTCCTCCACATCATCAAGGGCTGGCTGACGGCCCCCGTGGTGGAGTTCATCGGCGAACGCGCGGTGCAGACCACCGAGGCGCGCCGGACCAAGCGGGGCGTGCCGCAGGGCGGAGTGATCTCGCCCTTGGCGGCGAACCTGTACTTCCGGCGCTTCCTGCTGGCCTGGCATGGTCACGGCCACCGGGACCAGCTCGACGCCCACGTCGTCAACTACGCCGACGACTTCGTCATCTGCTGCCGTCCCGGCAACGCCGAGGCGGCGCTGGCGAGGACGCAGGCGCTGATGGCGCGGCTCGGGCTGGAGGTGAACACGGCCAAGACCCGGATCGCCCGGTTGCCCGAGGAGGCGTTCGACTTCCTCGGCTACACGATCGGCCGCTTCCACGGCAAGGACGGGCGCGCCTACATCGGCACCCGGCCGTCGCGGAAGTCGGTCAAGGGCCTGCTCCGACGGATCCACGAGCGGACCACGCGGCAATGGTACCCGGACACCCCGGAGAGCACGGTGGCCCGCATCAGCAGCATGCTTCGCGGCTGGTGCGGCTACTTCGACCAGGGCCCGGTCATGGACATCTATGACCGCGTCCGGACCTACACGGAGCGGCGTATCCGGCGCTGGTTGATGCGCCGCACGGGACGACGAGGCACCGGGTTCCGCCAGATCCCGGACGAGTGCCTCTACGGGACACTCGGCCTCTACCGCGTCCCGATGCGGCGCGCCGACCTGCCGAGAGCGAAGGTCTGATGGATCGGGAGAAAGCCGGATGCGGGAAATCCGCACGTCCGGTTTGACGAGCGGGGACGGGAAACGGAGCGTTGCCACACAAGGCCCAAGCTACCGCGCCCGTCCTCGACTCTACCCACCTCGATCCGCCCGTCCTCCAGGAACAGGATGAGACCGGCCCAGTGGCCGAGCATATACTTGATCGCCTCAACCAAGCTCGACCGGCTTGGAAGATCGGCCAAGGCGGTCATCAGCCTCGCTTTCAGAGCCTCCATGATCGGCTTCGTCTCGGCC
>DASWQX010000398.1:0-5100 GCA_036403495.1 Thermoanaerobaculia bacterium | reverse complement strand
CTCGTGCACAGGGGGGAGATCCGGTAGCGTCGCCCTCAACGGCACGCTCTCTGGATGGCTCCGCTTGGCAAACCCTGCCCGCATGCGCCCTCCCTCTCCCTCTGGGAGAGGGACCGAGGGTGAGGTTTCGGAGCGCAAGACGCCCCAGTGAGCACAGACTTCTGTACCTCCCCGCCCCTTGAGGCCTGCCCGGCAAGGCTGTACCATCTGCGGACTCGACGGGAGCCTGACCATGCCGCGCCATCCGCACTTTTCGCCTTCGGTCCTGGAGATCGCCGACTCCGTCTACTCGGGGCTCGCCCACCGGCTCGCCACGTTTCAGGGGGAGGTCTTCCCGCTCCACGTGGGGGACACCTGGATGGAGCCGGCGGAGGGTTGCCGGATGGAGGATCTGCGCGTCGCCGAGTACCCGGGCATGCACCGCTACGCCTCGCCGCAGGGGATGCCGGCGCTGCTCGACGCCATCGTCGAACGGGTGCGGACGCGGAGCGGGGTGGCCACGGAGCGCGACAACGTCCTGGTGGCGACTGGAGCGACCGGGGCGCTCGGGGCGGTAGCCGGAGCGATCGTGAAGCCGGGGGACGAGGTGCTGCTCCTCGCCCCCCACTGGCCGCTGATCACCGGCATCGTGCGCTCGTTCGGCGGCGTGCCGGTCGACGTCCCCTTCTTCGGCGCCGCCGATTCGCCGGAGACGGCGGTCGAGGCGGTGCGGGAGCACCTCACCGAGCGCACCATCGCCCTCTATCTCAACACCCCGAGCAACCCGGCCGGCATGCTGATCCCGCGCGACTGGATTGCGGCGCTGGCCGAGTGGGCCGCCCGCGAGGACCTCTGGATCCTCGCCGACGAGGTCTACGAGGACTACGTGTTCGAGGGGGAGCACACCTACACCCGCCCGTTCGCGCCCGAGCGCACCTTCGCCGCCCACTCCTTCTCCAAGGCCTACGGCATGGCGGGCAACCGCTGCGGCTACGTGGTGGCGCCGGTCGAGGCCGTCCGCGAGTTGCGCAAGATCGGCCTGCACAGTTTCTACAGCACGCCCACCGCTTCGCAGATCGCCGCCCTGCGGGTGATGGGGGGCCCCGGGGACGCCTGGGTGGCGCGGGCGCGGGAGCAGTACAAGGCGACCGGCGCGAAGGTCGCGGCCCGCCTGGGGCTGCCGGCGCCGCTGGGGAGCACCTTCCTGTTCTTCGACGCCGCCCCGTTCCTCGACGAGAGCGGCCTCGGCGGCTTCCTCGAGCGCTGCGTCGACCGCGGCCTGTTCCTGGCGCCCGGCCCCAGCTTCGGCCCCTATCCCACCCACGTGCGCCTCTGCTTCACCGCCGCCCCGCCCGACGCCATCGAGCGTGGCGTCGAGGCCCTGGCGCCGCTGCTCGGCCGCTAGGACGGCCCGCCGCCTGTCGTACCATGCCCGTCATGGGCGCGGTCCAGGATCCCAACAAGCTCGGCGAGCTCGAGCTCTTCCAGGGGCTCACGGCCGGGGAGCTCGCCGAGCTCAACGGCCTGCTGCGGAGCCAGACCGTGCAGGCGGGGGCGCACTTCATCACCGCCGAGCAGCCGGGCGAGGTCGTCTACGTCCTGCTCTCGGGGACCGTGAAGATCTACGTCACCCGCGCCGACGGCCGCGAGGTGATCCTGGCCTTCCTCGGTCCGGGCGACACGGTAGGCGAGATGAGCCTGGTCGACAGCGCCGGCCGTTCCGCCAACGTGGTCACCACCGAGCCCTCCCGCCTGCTCTGGATGGACCGCGCGACTTTCCAGACCTGCCTGCGCACCCTTACCCCCCTGGCCAACAACCTGGTGCGGCTGCTCGCCCACCGCCTGCGCTTCGCCAACGAGCAGATCCAGGCGCTCTGCACCCTCGACGTCCCGGGCCGGGTGGCGCGCCAGATCCTGGCGATGGCCGACCGCTACGGCAGTCTCGAAGCGGGGGGCGAGGTGCGCATCCCCATCCGCCTCACCCAGAGCGACCTCGCGGAGATCGTCGGCGCCTCGCGGGAGCGGGTCAATCAGGTGATCGTCGAGCTCAAGCAGCGGGGAGCGATCGCCGTCGATCCCGACCACCGGATTCGGGTGCTGAACCGCCGCGACCTCGCGCGATATTGCCGATAAGCGTTAGCAGAACCACCAACGACACCGCGAAGAGAACGGTGCCGGCGAGGAGGCCGGGGGGGAGGAAGCGCAGCTCGACCCGCGAGGCGCCTTGGGGGACGCGGACGCCGACGAAGGCGCCGTCGACCTTCAGGATCGGCAGGCGCCGCCCGCCGGCCTTGGCCGTCCACCCCCTGGACCAGGGGATCGAGGTCGCCAGCAGCCGCTCGTGGCCATCGGGAATTCCGAGCACGACGTGGCCCGGCCGGGTGAGGAGAGGCCGGGGCGGCGGGCCGTCGCCGCCGGCCGGCCGCCAGGAGCCCGCCTCGTTCGTGAAGAGCGACACCTGACGGGCATCCTGGAGGGCCGCGATCCAGCGGCGGATCTCCGCCGGCCGGATCACCTCGACGGCGCGGGGGAAGAACCAGCGCGGCAGGGCGTCCGGATTGCGCAGCATAGTGAAGGGCGCGAACCGCCCCGGGTCGATCTCCTGGAGGGTGCGGCTGGGGGGCACGGCGGGGCTGCCGGCCACCACCCTCACTCCCAGGAAGTCGAGCAGGGGGTGGTCGAGGTTCCGCAACGGCGCGAAGTACTCGTTCATCGTCGGATAGAACCCGAAGGCGGCGTCCAGCACGCGCAGGTAGCGGGCGGGGGCGAGCGGGTTGTGCGGGCGGATGTCGGCGATGCCGTAGACCGGGAGCACGTTGGGATAGACGAGGTAGTCCCCGCCCGTGGCGCGCCAGACCGCCGGATCGCCGGCCTCGCGCGCGAACCGGCTCATGAACTCCGTCTCCGGGTAGAAGAGACCGGGGTGGCCCGAGGGGAGGAAGGCGCGGGACCAGGGGACGAGGTCGAGCAGCAGGACTCCGGCGAGCGCCGCGGCGCCCCAGCGCGGCCGCCAGCGCATGGTGAGGGCGGCGACGGCGAGCAGGCCCCAGAGGGCGAGCGTCCAGCCGTCCGCGGCCACGCCGAGGCTCAGGGCCGCGGCGAGCGCCAGGCCCACCCAGGCTCCCATCCGCGGGCGCTTCCGGGAGAGCAGAAGGTCGATCCCGAAGGCGCCGGCCAGGCAGAGCGCCAGGGCCGCCGACGGCAGGAACCGCGAGTAGACGGGGATGCGGAGCGGCGGGATGGCATAGAGGAGGTGCGCCAGCGGCAGGAACCGGGCGGTGAGCAGCGGGCCCGCCGCCGCGCACCCCAGGAAGGGCCACGCCCGGCGGTCGCGGAGCCCCAGGAGGGCGATCAGCGCCATGGCGAAGGCGACCAGGCCTGTATAGCTGGCCTCTGAGTCCGCCCAGTTGAACGGGCCGTTGAATGGGCCCTGGTAGGGGAGGCCGAAGGCGTGCGGGCTAGTGGGGGCCAGCATGTAGGCCGCGTAGCCGGGCTCGAACCAGGAGGGTGGAGACAGGGCCCGCACAGGCCCGGAATGAATCGTCTGGGCAAGGGTGTCTCCAGCGCGCTGGGAGTCCGGCAGGAGCGCCGCGAACGGCAGGAGCAGCGGGGCGGCGAGGCCGAACCCCAGGGCGGCGGCGAGGGCCGCGGCGCCGAAGCCGCGGAGGAGACCCGCCCGCTTCCGCCGCAGGCCGAGGCCGCAGACCGCGGCGAAGAGCCCGCCGAAGGCCGCGGTCTCCGGATTTCCCGAGAGCAGGAGGCCGGCGGTGATCGCCGCCGTGGTGGCGATCACCCGCGCTCCCGGATGCCGGAAGAGCCAGATCACGCCCACGGCGAGCCAGGGCACCCAGGCGACGGTGGCCGTGATCGGGAACAGCGCCCAGGAGAAGAAGCCGCCGCCGAGCGCGAAGCCGGCCGCCGCCAGGAGAGAGGCGAGCCGGCTCCGCCCGGTCGACCGGGCGAGCAGCCAGGTGCCCTCGAAGGCGACGAGGATCTTGAGGGCGAGCTCTCCCAGCGGCATGTCCTGGATCGGGAAGGCCCGCGCCGCCATCTGGAGGGGAGAGAGGACGCCGGCCTGCGGGTTCGCCCACGGCGAGCTCCCCCCCTCCAGGGTGTCGGACCAGAAGGGGAGGCGGCGGGCCGCGAAGGCGTGCCGGACCTCCAGCTCCCAGGGGAGGAGCTGGTACACGGTATCGCTCAGGCTGTCGTAGGCCGGAGCGCGCGGGATCGGCGGCGCGCCGGGGGTGCCCCACAGCACGTCGGTGGGAACCAGGAGCTGCCGGCTCACCAGCGCGGGGCCGAGCACGACCAGCGGCGCGAGCCAGCCGCAGAGCACGACGCTCCGCTCCAGTCTCAGCCGCAAGCCCTTCGCCAGCAGCCAGCAGACCGCCTGGAGGCCCAGCATCGCCACCAGGAGCGTGCCCACCAGCCTGCCGTCGATTCCGGGCATCGGCGCTCCTCAGTCGTCGACGTGGCTGGTCGCCGCGCCCGATCCGAACGAGAAGGCGGGCTTGTCCTTCTGCCAGAAGAAGGGCTCGCGCTTGTGGTGGTCCGGCGCGAGCTGGTCGAGGGTGCGGGCGTCGTAGACGCGGCCGTTCTGGATCACCCAATGGATGTGGTCCGAGTTGCGGATGTCGGCCAGCGGGTCGTCGTCGAGCACCACGAGGTCGGCGAGCTTGCCGGTCTCGATCGAGCCGAGGTCGCGGTCGAGGCCGAGGTAGCGGGCGCCGGTGATCGTGGCCGAGCGCAGCACCTCCATCGGCGTCATGCCCCCCTGGGCGAGCATCCACATCTCCCAGTGGGCCCCCAGCCCCTCGCGCTGGCCGTGGGCGCCGACGTTCACCCCCACCCCTTCATGCGAGAGCTCCGTGGCGAGGCGGGCGAGGTTGAAGTGGTTGTACTCCTCGTCCGGAGCGGTGAACGGCCGGCGCGCCCGCTCGTCGACCACCTCCCGCGGCACGAAACGGAGCAGGCGGTCGTTCTGCCAGACCGGGGTCTTGGCGTACCAGTAGTTCTCGCCCCAGATGCCGCCGTAGCCCACGATCAGCGTGGGGGTGTAGCCCACCTGGGTCCCCTTCCAGAGCTGGCGCACGTCGGCGTAGATCTTGGCGACCGGAATCG
>DASWQX010000397.1:0-2163 GCA_036403495.1 Thermoanaerobaculia bacterium | reverse complement strand
CCTCGAGGCCCTCGGCATCAAGCTGGGCCTCGAGCGGGCGCGCTCCGTGCTCACCGCGATGGGCGATCCCCAGCGCCGTTTCCCCGCCGTGCTGGTGGCCGGCACCAACGGCAAGGGCTCGACCTCGGCATTCCTGGCCGCCATGGCGCGCGCCGCCGGCTACCGCACGGGACTCTATACATCCCCTCACCTCGAACGGGTCGAGGAGCGGCTTCAGATCGACGGCCGCCTGATCGAGACCGGCAGGTTCGGGCGGATCCTCGCGGACCTGGTCGCCCTCGCCGAGCGCGAAACCGGAGCTCCCCCCACCTATTTCGAGGCGGTGACGCTCGCCGCCTTCCAGTGGTTCGCGGACGAGCAGGTGGACCTCGCCGTGGTCGAGGTCGGCCTCGGCGGCCGGCTCGACGCCACCAACCTCTGCGATCCGATTCTCTCCCTGATCACCCCCATCGGCTTCGACCACCAGGAGTTCCTGGGCAACACCCTCGCCTTGATCGCCCGCGAGAAGGCCGGCATCCTGCGATCGGGAAAGCCCGGGCTGGTCTGGATCGAGGAATCCGAGGCGGCAGAGTCGGTGCGGGAAGCCGCCGCGGAGATCGGTGCCGACCTCCGCTTCGCCTCCGCGGAGGTGCGGATCGAGGAGGTCCTGCCGGAAGGCTGGACGGGGCAGAGGGTGCGGCTCGCCACGCCCGTCCGCACCTACGACCTGGAGATCGCCCTGCTCGGCGCGCACCAGGCGATCAACCTGGCCCTCGCGGTGCGGGCCGCCGAGACCCTCCCGGACCTCGGCTTCGACCGCTTCAATCTCCGGTCCATCCAGGAGGGAGCGGCCGCTTGCCGCTGGCAGGGCCGCCTGGAGGTCATCGATCTTCTCGGCGGTCGCCGCGTCCTCCTCGACGCCGCGCACAATGAGGCGGGGGCTGCCGTCCTCGCCCAATTTCTCGACGCGATGGGCCAGCCGGTCGATCTCCTCTTCGGCGTCCTCGCCGACAAGGACTACACCGCCATGCTCGGCCTGCTGGCGCCGCGCGCCCGCCGGATCGTCCTCACGGCACCGGCGAGCCCCCGCGCCAAGGACCCAGCGGAGCTGGCCGCGCTGCTCGTGGGGCACGCGGGAGAGGTGATTGTCGAGCCGGACCGCGAGCAGGCGTTGGAACGGGCGCTCGCGCTGGGCGGGGAGATTCTGGTGGCGTGCGGGTCGATCTTCTTGATCGGAGAAGTACGGACGCGGGTACGAGGTCCGTTGATCAGTGGAAATCTTGACGAGGCGGATCAGTGGGGCTGGGAGTGGGATGGCTCGCCAGAGGGACTGAAGCCTCGGCAGGTCTGATCGTGGAGAGTCAACCGCCGGACCATCTCAGCTCTGCCGCGCCCATGTCAGCTCCGCCAGGACAAAATAAGCTCCGACAGCCCGTCTCACCTCCGCCACGCCAATCTCGGCTCCGGCAGAACAAAGTCGGCTCCGCCAGCCTGTCGTAGCTCCGGCGCGCCAATGTCGGCTCCGCCAGCCTGCCGTAGCTCCGCCACGCCAATGTCGGCTCCGGCAAGCCAATGTCGGCAGCGCCAGCCTGCCATAGCTCCGGCGCGCCGATGTCAGCTCCGCCAGGCCAAAGTCGGCCGCGCCAGCCTGTCGCGGCTCCGGCACGGCAAAATAGGCTCCGCCAGCTCGTCTTAGCTCCGCTGCGCCAATGCCGGCTCCGCCACGCCAATGTCGGCCGCGACACGCCGATGTCGGCCGCGACACGCCTATGTCAGCTTCTACATCAACGGGTTCATACAGCGGGAACCGCTCGCAAGCGCTGGCGCGGTTCAGGCTGCCCGGGGGTTGCTGAACGGCTGCTTGATCAAGCATTCCGCGGGGATTCCGAGCTGCGTATGGAGATTCCGGATCATCTTGAGGGTGAGCGGCCGCTTGTGGCTAAGAATCTCATACACCCGATTGGAGTGGCCGATCAGCGGCTCGAGATCCTTCACCGTCAGGCCGCGTTGATCCATCACGAACTTGAGGGCTTCCACGGGATCGGGAAGATCCATCGGAAAATGCTGGCGCTCGTAGGCTTCGACCAGCGTGACCAGGACATCGAGCCTCTCACCCTCGGGGGATTCGCCCTCAGCCCTCATCAGTGACTCTATTTCGCCGAGGGTCGCTCGATAGTCAGCTTC
>DASWQX010000396.1:0-2521 GCA_036403495.1 Thermoanaerobaculia bacterium | reverse complement strand
GTCGTGCGGGCAGCCGCCATGGCATATCGAGAACCAGGGGCACTGGCGAGTCGCGTCCATCTCGGCCTCCGTCTCTTCGCCAGCGCGCCTGAAATTCACCGAGGCCACGAGATCGGATAGCTCCGTATCGAGGACGTTGCCGTAGGAGAACGCAGGATCGCCCTGATAACGGTCACAGGCCGCGATCCCGCCCTGGGGCTCGATGGTGTAGATATGGCTCATGCAGTTTTCGCTGAAGACACAAAAGCTGCCCTGCCCTCGCTCGAGCCGGTGAATGAGATCCGAGATCTCGCGGAACGAGATGCGGTCAGCATGCTCAGGCCACCAGAGCTGGAAGAGATCCTGCAAAAATCGAACATAGCTGGGGAAGGCGAGAAAGTCGCCGGTGAGCTCGCGCTCGGGCTCGCCGTCCGGAACGACGTTCAACAGCGAGACGTTGTGCACGCCGAGCTCGAGGAAGTAGTCGAGGACGCGGCGCGCTCCGAGGCTTCTCACCTCTTCGTCGACCACCATCGAGACCGCGAACGCAATCCCCTGCCGGCTGAGCTCCGCCATGCCTTGCCGCACACGGTGCGAGGTCGGGCGCCCCTTGACGTCGAGCCGGCGCCGGTCGTGGACCTCGGGAGGACCGTCCAGGCTGACGCCTACCCGGAACCGGTACTGCTTCAGGAAACGGAGCCACTCCGGGGTGAGCTTCGTGCCATTGGTCTGTATCTGGTTGGTGATCCGCAGGCGTGCGGGCCGGAGACGCTCTTGCAGCCACAGGGCTTTGCGATAGAAAGATACGGGCCGTAGCGTGGTCTCCCCGCCGTGCCAGATGAATTCGACCTGTTCGGCTCCGGGGCTGGTGCACGCGGTCTGGACGGTGCGGGCCAACACGTTGAAGGGCATGACCTGATCCGGACCCTCGGCCCATGAACGGCAGTAGGTGCAGCGCAGGTTGCACAGACGGGTGCCTTTCACGATCAGGCACACCGCGCTCGGCAGGCGGGAGGCCGGGTTGGCGGACAGGACAGGCAGTGCGTGATAGATCTCGGCCTCGGCGGCGCTCAGCACCGCCTCCGGCGGCAGCGCGGCGAGTTCGAGCAGGTACGGGTTGCGCGCTTCCAGGCTCTTGAGCAGCGCCGCCAGCGCGTCCTGCTCGCCGGGCGCGAGTAGCGCCGCCAGCTCTCCGAGACGCCCCTTGAGCGAATCGACCAGCGCTCCCTCCGGACCGGGCTCGTTGCGGCGCAGCCGCTCCAGGGGCACGAAGGAGGGATCGGCATCGGGGCGCAACGGACCGTCTTCGAACATGTCTACACCTCCGGCGGCTCACCAGTACCGGTTCACGGGCAGGGCCAGACTCAGGTACGTGTTCTTCTCCTGCAACATCAAGCCGAGATCGCAGAACTTCTCCAACGAGGCGCAGACCTGCTCGGTGCTGATCTCGCCACGGTCGCCGCGCTGAGTCAGGTGCTGGACGAGCGACTCCGCGCTCTGCTCCGCCTCGCCACACAGCTCGTTGGCGTCGGCTTCCCAACCCGTGAACGAGTAGGCGGCGATCTCCTGGGTCCGCCGGTCGACGACCTGGATCCATTCCGGGGTCCGCTGGTAAGACAGGCTCGGCCGCGGCTCCCCCTTCCAGGCCTTCTTCCAATGCCACAGCCTGTCCCGCAACTCGCCGTGATGATCGTGGGGGAGCGTGTCGTCCATCTCGTAGGAGAAGAAATAGGCGACCTCCTTGAGGTCGATCCGGTGCTCGGGATAGACGAACCTGTAGGCCTGGAGAGGCGTGACGCCGCTCACGGGAAAGCTGTCGTCGAAGAAATAAGGGCTGAACCGCTCCAACCAGATCCGGCTGGCGCCCGAGGGGGGCGGCAGATGCTGGAGCAGCGGAATGACGCGGACCTGCTCGGCATAGTCCGTCTCGGTCTCGCCGGGGAAACCGGTCAGGATGTTCCAGCTCACCCGCATTCCATAGTAGTGGGCCCACTTGAGCAGGCGCACGTTGCGCAACATAGTGGTGCCCTTGCGCATCAGCGCCAAAATGTGAGTATTCAGGCTCTCGATGCCGGGTTGGATGCGATCGATCCCCGCGTATACCATGGTCTTGAGCTGGCGGGGATGGAGGTTGGCCTTGACCTCATAGAAGATCCGGTAGTCCAGGTGCTGCTCCGCCAGAGGCTTGCAGAGCTGCTCGATGTAGCGGTAGTCGATGATGTTGTCGACCGCCTCGAAGTTATTGATCCTGTATCTCCTGGAGAGCCTTTCCATCTGTCCGAGCGCCGCGGCGGGCGACTTGGCGCGGAATTTCATGCCGCTGGCGCTCAGGCCGCAGAAGGTGCAGTGCTGCTTCGCGCCCCACCAGCAGCCGCGCGAGGTCTCGAACAACAGGAGGGGAGGGGCGTTGCCGGTCACCGCCTGGGTGCCCAGGCGGAACAGGGTGGCGAAATACTCGCTGTAGTCGGGGTCGGGGAGCGAGTCCATGTCCTCGATGCGCGGCGCGAGCCCGTTGTCGACCAGAGCATCGCCGTCCCGGCCG
>DASWQX010000395.1:0-6095 GCA_036403495.1 Thermoanaerobaculia bacterium | reverse complement strand
CGCGCACCTGAAAGCCGGAGCCGGGCCGCGCGATCGGCCCGACCTCGTAGACGAATTGAGGTCCGGGCACCCACTCGCCGCCCTTTCGGTCGTAGCGCAGGAGGCGGACCGGGCTCGGCCCCGTCATGTCGGCGGGCCCGTCCTGCTGAAGGGCGCGCTCGTTGGCCGTCCAGAGCGTCTCCCCGCCCGGGCTCAGCGCCAAGCTCTCGAAGCCGAGGTTGTCGCGGATCCCTGTCTTCTTCCCGGCCAGGAAAAGCGCCGGCACCGGCAGCGAGCGCAGCGTCTGGCCGAGGAGGGAGAACTCGCGGATGGAGGGCTCGGTCTCGGACGAGATCAGCATCTCCCCCGTAGGTTCCAGCGCCAACCCCTCGCCGTCGAAGTTTTTTCCATCGAAGCCGGCGAGCGGGATCGCCGCCACCGGCACCTGCAGCGCCGTCTTCCCCGGCAGCGGGGAGACGCCGGCCTCGGTCACCGCGAAGGCGAGCCGGAACACCCGCGCGGGGGTGTCGCCGTCGTTGTCGACCACCGCGAGGTAGCTGCCGTCCGCCGCCCGCGCGATCGCCGACAGGCCGCCGACCCGGAAACCGCCGGCCTTGGCGCCAAACGGCACGATCAGCGAGCCCAGCAGCGAGAGGCCCGGAGCCGGAGCCGCCTGGGCCGCCCGCGCCATCGGCGGGCGCGGCAGGCAGGAGCCCGCCGCGAGCGCCAGCGCCAGCAGAGCCGCGGGCTTGAATCTCACGGCTTGGCGGCCGGCACGAAGCGGACCTCGAACAGCTTCGGCCAGAGCTTGCCGGTGATCAGGAAGGTCTTGGCGGCGGGGTCCCAGGCGATGCCATTCAGCACGTCCGCTTTCTGCCGCTCCTCGGGGGTCAGCAGGCCGGAGGCGTCGATCACCGCCGTCACCCGGCCGTCCCTGGGATCGATGCGCAGGATCTCGTCGGTCTGCCAGACGTTGGCGTAGACCAGGCCGTCGACGCACTCGAGCTCGTTGAGCTCCGGGACGGGCTTGCCTTCGCGGGTGACGTTGAGGGTGCTCAGGGTGGCGAAGGTCTTGGGATCGCGGAAGGTCAGGCGGTCCGAGCCGTCGCTCATCACGATCCGCGCGCCGTCCCAGCAGAGTCCCCACCCCTCGCCGTCGTAGCGGAACTCTCCCAGCGGTTTGAAGTCGGACCGGTTGTAGACCAGTGCCTTCTCCTCTTTCCAGGTGATCTGGATCAGCCGGTCGTCCACCAGCGCCAGCCCCTCGGCGAAGTACTCCGGCGCGACCGCGACCTTCCGCTTGACCGCGCCGGTCTTCGGGTCGACCTCGCGCAGGCTCGACTTGCCGTAGTTCCCGGCGCTCTCGTAGAGCGAGCCGCCGTGGAGCAGCAGCCCCTGCGTGAACGCCTCCGGATCGTGCGGGCGCACGGAGACGACCTGCACCTTCAGCCGCTCGACCGGCGCGGGAACGCTCGCCGGCGCGGCGGCCGCCGCCGCCGGCGTTTCCGGCTCGGGAGGCGGGGAGCGATGATAGAAGGTGTTGAACGAGAGCAGGCCGAGCAGAACGATCACGATCAGCGCCCAGCGCAGCTTGGCGATCTTAGCCATTCCCTCCTGGGCCGCCGAGGCCTGCGCGCTCCTAGCGGTTTTCGCCATGACGGATCCTCCTCACAGGCTCCCCCACGAGCAGTCGTCCAGACGCCCGAGCAGTTCCGAGTCGGGCATGCCGATCGGCTGGCCCGGGGGCGCCACGGGGGGCTCGGGGCGCTTGGCGGCCTCCTCGACGCCATGGCGGTCGAGGTAGCGCGCGATCTCGCGGGCGAGGAAGGCCTGTTGCGCGCGGTCGGGAGCGGCGGCGCTCCCCGCTTTGTTTCCGGAAACGGACCGGCCGGCCAGGGCGCGCAGCTCGGCCTCGACCCGCGCGCGGACGCCCGACGCCGCCAGGGGATCGCCGGCGAGGTCGATCAGCCGCCGCACCAGCACCCACTGTTCCGTGCGCCGCACCTCGGCCAGACGCTCACCCTTCGGCGCGGCGCCGGCGAACAGTTTGGTCTCCAACCCCTTCAGCACCTCCTCAAGCCCGGGGAGCGACGGATCGCGGCGGTGGAAGTCGACCAGCCGGGCCGTCCGCTCCGGGCGGAGCAGCAGCCGCACGGCCAGGTCGGCGCCGGTGGCGGCGGCCGATAGCGGATCGAAGGTGGGCGACGTCAAACCGGTGAACATCTCCTCATTGGGCTGGTATTCGGCCGGGCGCGGCAGCAGCAGGTCGATCACCGATTCGGGGAGGTCGAGCGCCTCGGGCGAGAGCGAATCGAGGATCGCTGCCAGCGCCCGCCGCTGCGCCGCGCCCTCCACCGGCCGCGAGGCGGGCTGGCCGTCGCCGCGCACGGCGTTGGTGTACTGGAGGCCGCCGACGACCTTGGAGGCCGCCTCCAACTGATAGCGATGATGGAAGTAGAGAGGGACCAGGACCTCCTGGAGCAGGGCGAGCGGCTCGCCCGGGGCGATATTGTGCTCGCCGAAATTGGCGAGCCCGATCCGGCGCACCGCCAGCTCGTGGCGCAGGCTCTCGGCGGCGTCCGGGCCGTTGTCCCAGAGATGGGTGATCGGGCTCGCCGAGCCCTCGGCGCGCGCGTCCTGGTCGGTGAGGAAGATCAGCCCGCGGGAGAGCCCGTCCTTCACGATCGCCGCCAGCCCCGCCCGCTCGTCCGACCCCGGCGCCATCTCGGTGTAGCCGTAGCGGATCGCCTGCACGTCCCACTCGCCCATCCCGGTGGCGTAGGCCTTGGAGAAGTCGAGCTTGTTGTCCGGCGTGATACCGACCTGCGGCGCCGGGTAGTCCATCACCGAGGCGCGGCCGTAGGTCGAGGCGGCGAAGTTGTGGGCCAGCCCCAGGCTGTGCCCCACCTCGTGCGCCGCGAGCTGGCGGATGCGGGCGAGCGCGAGCTGCACCGGATCGTCCGGCGCGCCGCTCCCCGTCTTGTCCGCCCCCTCCAGCCCTTCGAAGATCAGGCGGTCCTGGCGCACCCGCAGCGAGCCCAGAGTGACGTGACCCTTGAGGATCTCGCCGGTGCGCGGATCGATCACGCCGCCGCCGTACGACCAGCCACGGGTCGAGCGGTGCACCCACTGGACCACGTTGTAGCGGACGTCGAGCGGATCGGCGTCCGGCGGCAGCACCTGGACCTCGAAGGCGTCGATGAAGCCAGCCCTGTCGAACGCCTGTTTCCACCAGCTCGCCCCTTCGATCAGGGCGCTGCGGATCGGCTCGGGCGCGCCCGGATCGACGTAGTAGACCAGCGGCTTCTTCACCCGCGAGCGCGCCGCCGCCGGATCGACCTTCTCCAGCCGGTGGCGGGCGATGTAGCGGACCTCGACCGGCGCGGCGATCGGCGCCGCGTAGTCCTTGAACTCCACCCCGAAGTAGCCGGCGCGGGGATCGAAGGCGCGCGGCTTGTAGCCGGGGTCGGGCAGGCGGATCAGCGAATGGTGCTGGACGAGGGTGATCGCTCCCGCCGTCGGCGCTGTCTCGCGCACTAACGGTCCGGGCTCGGCGGACTGGTAGGTCAGCAGGGCCTCGAGCTCGACGTTGTCGGGGAACGCCTTGCAGTTCTCCGGGTCGACCACGCTGCGCTCGCGGTCGAGCGACCAGCTCCCCTCGTGTGCCATCTTGAGCCGCGCCACGATCTCGTGGGCGTCGCGCACCAGGAAGGAGGTGAAGTCGACCAGCGCGCCGCCGTCCGGATCCTGGGCCGTGATCTCGCCGGCCCAGAGGATCGAGGTGGCGAACGAATCGTGGACCGCCCGCCGCTCGGCCGGGTCTTCGGAGAGTACGCGGAACTTGAGGTTCGGCTGCTCGACCAGCACGCGCCCACCCACCCGGCGCAGGGTGACGATGCGGGTGTCGCCGAGCTGACCGCGGTCGAGCCCCACCGGGTTGGAGCCGAGGCCGGTGGCGATCGACTCCTGGTAGATGTAGCTCCCCACCTCGCCGTCCTTCCCCGCGGCCGGCGGCACCTCGAGCCACACCTTCCCCTTCCGGCGGTCGACGTAGACGGTGAGGAGCCCGCCGCGCTTCTCGGCGCCGGCGGTGGCCTTGGCGATCGTCGGCGGCACCGGCGAAGTGGCCGCGGGGGCCTCGGCCGCCGGGGCCTCCTTCGCGCCGGTGCCAGCCGGAGGGGGCGCGGCGCCAAGGGGGACCGACCAGAGGATAGAGGCGGCGGCGAGAGACTTCAGGAGACTTGGCGTCATGGCTTCCCCAAAAAGAGTTTCTCCAGAACGATCATGCCAAAAAGCAGCCGTCGAGGGCCGGGGCAGTCTACCATCCGGCATGCCCTCGCTTCCCGACTCCACGATCACCCCCAGCGACATCGGGCGCGAGATCCGCGATTTCGACCGCCGGCAGGAGCGGCGGCGCAAGATCGTCCCCCGGGCAATGCTGGTCGGAGTCCTCGCCGGCCTGGTCGCCTCGGGGTTCCGGATCACGCTGGAGGTCGCCGACCGCGCGCGGGACGCGCTCTTCCGCGCCGCGCATGCGATGCCGGGCCTCTGGGGGCTGCCCCTGGTGCTGCTGGCCTGTGGCAGTGCCGCGGGAGCCGCGCTCTGGCTGGTCCGCCGGTTCGCTCCCGAGACCTCGGGCAGCGGCATCCCCCACCTTAAGGCGGTGCTCCACCGTCTCCGTGGCATGAGCTGGCGGCGGGTGCTGCTGGTCAAGTTCGCCAGCGGCACCCTGGGCATCGGCAGCGGCCTCGCCCTCGGACGCGAGGGTCCCACCGTGCAGATGGGGGGCGCCCTGGGTCAGATGGTGAGCGGCTGGCTGAAGAGCAACGCGCGCGAGCGCCACATCCTGATCGCCGCCGGCGCCGGGGCCGGCCTCGCCGCGGCGTTCAACGCGCCGCTCGCCGGCGTCATCTTCGTCCTCGAGGAGCTCCGCCGCGACTTCGCGCCGGGAGCGCTCACCGGCGCCTTCGTCGCCTCGGTGACCGCCGACGTCGTGGTGCGCCTGCTGGCCGGGCAGTCGCCGGTGTTCCACGTCGTCAACTTTCCCGTGCCCCCCTTGAGCACTCTCCCCCTGTTCCTGATCCTCGGCGTCGTCGCCGCCCTCCTCGGAGTGGTCTTCAACCGTGCCCTGCTCGCCAGCCTGCGGCTCTTCGAGCGCACGGCGCGCTGGCCGCTGGGCCTGCCGGCCGCGCTGGTCGGCGTGGCGGTGGGACTGATCGGCTGGTTCGCGCCCGAGACGCTGGGGGGCGGCGGCCGGATGGTCCAGGCCACCCTGGGCGGGAAGGTAGGGATCTCCGCGCTCGCGGTGCTCCTGCTGCTGCGCTTCGGAATGACCATGGGAAGCTACGGCACCGGCGCGGCGGGAGGCATCTTCGCACCCCTGCTGGTTCTCGGCGCGCAGGCCGGCCTGCTGGTCGGGCTGCTCGGCCAGACGGCGTTCCCCTCGGCGGCGGGGTTCGGGACCTCCTTCGCCGTGGTCGGCATGGCGGCGCTGTTCACCGCCATCGTCCGGGCGCCGCTCACCGGCATCGTGCTGATCCTCGAGATGACGTCCGGCTATCCCCTGATGCTGCCGCTGCTGGCGGCCTGCTTCACCGCCTACGCCCTCGCCGACCTGCTCCACGACCGGCCGATCTACGAGGCCCTGCTGGAGCGCGACCTCCTGCGCGGTCAGCCGGCGCCGGCCGAGGCAGCCCCGGCGCAGCTCGTCGAGCTCCTGGTCGAAGCGGGCGCTCCGTTCGACGGCCGGCGCGTGGCCGACCTCGGCCTCCCCCCCGGCTGCCTCCTGATCACCATCCAGCGCGACGACCGCGACGAGGTCCCCTCCCGCGACACCGTCCTGCGCGCCGGCGACCGCCTCACCGCGGTCGTGGCCCCCTCGGCGGCCGGCGGCGTGGAGCTGCTGCGGCACGGCGTCGACTACCGAGGGTCGGCGCCAAGCTGAACACCCCTTGAACCGAACCCCCGGTTCGGACGTATACCTCTTAGTAGTTTCTATTTCCAACATGTTCAATGATGTCGATGAAATCGACCTACGCGCAGGACGCCTGAGAGGGGCGTCCAGCGCACCCGTTCCCCTCAGGGCGACCCGGTTCACGCCGGGTCTGCCCTCCTTT
>DASWQX010000394.1:0-6902 GCA_036403495.1 Thermoanaerobaculia bacterium | reverse complement strand
CGATGCTCGCGGTGATGGCTCCGTCGCAGACGGTGGAGCGCTACGCCGGCGGCGACGTGTCCGTGGCGGCGGTCAACGCACCGGGCTATGCGGTGCTCTCCGGCCCCGATTCGGCGATCGATCGCGTGGAAGCCGGCCTTGCACGCGAGTCGGTTCCGTCGCGCCGGCTCCACACCTCACACGCGTTCCACTCAGCGATGATGGCTCCGATGCTCCGCGAGTTCGAAGACCTCATGGCGAGCATGCGTCTGTCACCACCCTCGATTCCGTTCGCCACGACGCTCACCGGCGCATGGGCCGACGGCAACGTGACGCGGCCGGACTACTGGAGCGCGCAGATCCTCTCGACCGTCTGTTTCGCCGACGCGGTGCGCACGGTCGTCGCCGCACCGTCCGGTACGGACTCGGTGTTCCTCGAAGTCGGTCCGGGTAGCGCGCTGGTCACGTTCGCCGCCGCGACCGCGCGCGGCGACGACGGTCTTGCGCCGCAGTGCCTGAGGTCGCTCCCCGGTCCGCACGAGGGTCTCTCGGACACGGAGGTGATGCTGACGTCCCTCGGCGAGTTGTGGGCGAACGGCGCCGCGATCGATTGGGACGGCTTCCACAGCAGCGAGCACCGCAATCGCATCCCGCTACCGACGTACCCGTTCGAGCGGCGGAGCTACTGGATCGGTGGGCGTTCCGGCCAGGCACCGGAGGGCAAGAAGCACGCGGCGCGCGATACGTCCGCGTGGTACCACAAGCCGGTCTGGCGCGCGGTTGGGCCGGCCGGCGACGCGGGATCGCTGTCCGGCCGCCGCGTTCTCGTTTTCGACGAGGAGAGCGGCCTCGGCGCTGCGGTCGCCGATCGCATTCGCTCCGCCGGCGGACAGGCGGTGATCGTTCGACAAGGCACGGCGTTCGAGCGGGTGAACGACGACGAGTACAGGCTCGATCCCTCACGGCCCGAGGATTTCGCGCAACTCGCGTCGAACGCCTGCGCGGCCGGGCCGAAGCTCGCCGGCGTCATCGACTGCTGGACCGCGAGCCCGCCGGGCGACACCGATCTCGATGTCGCCGCGGTGTTGACGCTCCTCGGACCGATGCGTCTCGCGCACGCGCTCAGCAATCAGTCGACCGTGCGGCCGCTGCCCCTGATGCTCGTCGCTCGCGGCACCGCCCGCGTCAACGGCGACGAGGTCCTCGATCCGCCGCGCGCTCTGGGGAGCGGTTCGGCGAAAGTGCTGCCGCAGGAGCATCCGGGCATTCGCACGTCGCACATCGACGTCGACGGGGATGCGAGCGTGCCCGGTCTGCTCGTCGACGAATTCGCCGCCGGCGCAACCGAGCCCAACGTCGCGCTGCGCGGCGGAAAGCGCTTCGCCGAGACCTACGAGCCGCTGGTCATCCGCTCGATCGACCCGCCGCTGGACCTGCCGGAGCGCCCGGTCATCATGACGACGGGCGGCCTCGGCCACATGGGCCTCAATCTTTCGGAAGGATTCTTCCATTACCTCGACGCGCGGATCGTGCTCGTCGGCCGCACGGACGTGCCGGAGCCGGATCAATGGGCCGCCGCGGCGGAAGACCCGGCGACGTCCCAGGAGATGCGCACGCTGCTCCGCCGCCTTGCGGCGATGCGCGCGGAACGCGACGAAGTGCTCGTGCTCAAAGCGGACCTGAACGACGGTGCCGCGGTGAACGCCGCCGTCGACGCGGCCATCGCGCGCTTCGGCCAGATCGATCTCCTCGTGCACGGCGCGGCGCGGATCGACGCGGCGGCCTTCGCATCGGCCGCCGAAACCGGACCCGAAGTGGTCGAAGCGCAGTTTTCGCCGAAGCTGCGCGGCCTGTACCACGTCATCGCCGCCTTCCGCGGGCGCGAGCCGCGGCGTTGGGTGCTGCACTCCTCCGTCTCGGCGGTCCTCGGCGGGCTCGGGCTCGCCGCGTACTCCGCGGCCAACGCGGTGCTCGATCTGATGGCGCTCGCGGGCGGCGAGCGATGGCTCAGCGTCGGCTGGGATCTGTGGGACAACGCGGCGGAAGCGCAGATCCCCGGCATGCCGGTCGCCATTCATCCGCCGGAAGGTCTCGACGCGTGCCTCCGCCTCCTCGGTGCCGACGCCGGACAGCGCGCGCTCGTGGTGGTGAGCGATCTTGCAGGCCGGCTCCAGGCGTGGGTTCGCCATGGTGACACACCCGCAAAAAAGGGCGGTGTGGAGCGGCATCCACGGCCGAATCTGTCGACCGCGTTCGTCGAGCCGCGCACCACGACGGAGCGCGATCTCGGGGAGATCTGGGGCGCGCAGCTCGGCGTCGACAAGATCGGCATTCACGACCGCTTTTTCGACCTCGGCGGCCATTCGCTGTTGGCCGTGCAGGTCGCATCGGAGATCCGGGACAAGTTCCAGATCGAGATGCCGGTCCTGAAGCTGTTCCAGGCCCCGAGCCTCGGCGAGCTCGCGGTGCTCGTCGACCAGGCGAGAAGCGGCATGGCCGATAACAGACCCGCGGGCCTGCCCTTCGCACCAGCTCCCGAGGCGACGGCGATCGAGGGCGAAGCACCGGAAGCCGCCGCGAAGGCGAGCTACCGCCAGTTCTACGACGATGTGACGCGGAAGCTGGAACAGACGGGCGTCGCCGAGGCGTCGTTCTTCCTCAATTACGGCTACATCAGCCGCGGCAAAGGCGACGAGGCACAGCTCGAAGTGCGGGACGGCGTGTTCAACCCGAGCTCGGTGAGACTCGCGTTCGAGCTGATCGGACGGGCCGATCTGCACGGCCACCGCGTTCTCGACGTCGGCTGCGGGCGCGGAGGCACAGTGGCGCTCCTTGCCGATCGTTTCGACATCGGTGTCATCGGCGTCGATCTGTCGCCCGAGGCGATCGCGTTCTGCCGGCGTACCCACCGCAACCCGCTCGTGCGGTTCGAAGTCGGCGACGCGGAGCACCTGCCGGTCGACGACGCGTCGTTCGATGTGGTGACGAACATCGAGTCCTCGCACACGTACCCGAACCTACGCGCCTTCTATGCCGAGGTCGCGCGCGTCTTGGTGAAAGGCGGCGTCTTCTTTTACACCGATCTCCTGCCGGTGCCGCGCTGGATGGAGGTCCGCGCGCTCCTCGGCCCGCTCGGTCTGACCATCAAGGACGATCGCGAGATCACGCCGAACGTCCTCGCCTCGTGCGATGAAGTCGCAGCCACCCGTGCTCAGGCGTTCGGCGGCGGCAACGCGGCCATCGACAATTTTCTCGCCGTGCCTGGATCGATGGTGTACGAGCAGATGAGGTCCGGCGCGTGGCAGTACCGGATTCTGCGGGCGCATCGGACGTGACGGGCCAAGGCGGCCTTGGAAGCAAGCACTTCAGCTCCCCAGCAGGTGCCCGATCATGATCCGGTGGCCGTCGACGGTCCGCACTCCGAACTCACGCATCTTCCAGGGTTTGTCCTCGATTTCCGAAATCAGATCGGCGCCTTTGGCCTTGAGGTCGTGGTAGTAGCTGTCGGCGTCGTCGACCCGAAGGTAGGCGAAGTAGCTGTGGCAGCCGAGCTCGCTCGCGGGGAGGTCATCCGGGCACTCCCCGAGCATGATCATGCAGTTGTCCTTCTCGACGAAGCTGAAGCCGGGAGGCTCGCTGACGATCTCGAAGCCGAGCATCCGCACGTAGAAGTCCGCCGACCGGCGCACGTCGTGGACCGCGAGGACGTAGTGATTTTGCAAAATCGTTGACATCGTTTGTTTCCCCCTCCAAAGCTGGTAGCGTCCAAGTCATGAGCGATCCGGATTTCTCCGCGAACGTCGAACGATTCACCGGGTTCGGCCAGCAATACGATCGGGTGCGCCCCTCGCCGCCGGCGGCCTTGGCCGATCTCCTTCTCCCGAGGGCCCGCTGCGCCGTGCCCGCGCTGGTGGTCGATCTCGGCTCCGGCACAGGTCTCTCCACGCGCTACTGGTCGCCGCGGGCGGTCTCAGTGATCGGCGTCGAGCCGACCGCCTCCATGCGCGAGCAGGCGGAGACGATCGGCGGCGCAAACATTGCCTACCGCCAGGGATTCTCCCACGCGACCGGGCTTCCCGACCAGTGCGCCGATCTCGTGATCTGTTCCCAGGCTTTGCACTGGATGGAACCGGCGTCCACCTTCGCCGAGAGCGCCCGGATTCTGAGGGCGGGCGGCGTGTTCGCGGCGACGGATTACGACTGGCCGCCGTCGACTTCGTTCTGGGAGGTCGATCAGGCCTACACGCAATGCATGGAGACCGTGAGGCGCCTCGAGCGTGAGCGGGGCATCGCGGACAAGTTCCGGCGATGGAGCAAGTCCGGGCATCTGGAGCGGGTGCGGGAGAGCCTCCGCTTTCGGTACGTCCGGGAGTGCCTCCTCCATCACGAGGACGCGGGGGATGCGGAGCGCATCGTAGGCCTTCTCCTCAGCCAGGGCTCGGTGCAGTCGCTGCTCAAGTTGGGAATCTCCGAGGCGGATCTGGGGCTCGACCGCGTGCGTGAGGTCGCGGAGCGCTCCTTCGGTTCCGCATCGTCGCGATGGTTCTGGAGCGCGCGGGTCCGGATCGGAGTCAAGTGAAGCGGTTGACACATGGGCTCGGCTGTGATCGACTATGGCCATCATGAACCGGTCGCAGAATCTTCCAAAGAATTATCGAGGTCAGGTGGATACCCACGCCTGGAGGACGCTCGTGTAATCTTTGGAAGATCCAAAGCGGCACGCAACGAACCTTCCCGGCACCGAGCCGCGGAGGGTTTTTTGTTTTTACGGTCTTGTTTTCAAGACAGAGGAGACGTTATGAAGAGCAGTGAGCTTTTGTCGATGGGGCTTCCGCGCGCGCTGCTGCCGGAGGCGTTCCAGTTGATCCGGACGATGTCCGAACGGGGAGCCGACGGCGCCGAAATGCGCACGGTCTTCGACGGTCTGATCCAGAACCCGCAGGCGGCGACGGAGGATCCCGAGCTGAAGTCGCTGGCCGAGGGGATCCTCGCGCGGCCGAAGGCGTTCGCGCCGCGCGAGGCGCCGGCGCCCTACCGGATCTGGGGCGAGGGGCTGGAGGAGGGCAGCCTGCGGCAGATGAAGACGGCCGCGGACCTGCCGGTCGCCGTGCGCGGCGCCCTCATGCCGGACGCCCACCAAGGGTACGGCCTGCCGATCGGCGGCGTGCTGGCGACGGAGAACGCCGTCATCCCGTACGCGGTCGGCGTGGACATCGCCTGCCGGATGCGGCTGAGCATCTTCGACGTGGAGGATGCGGCGGGAGCTCTGGCGGCTCCCGTGCGGGACCGGCTGCGCGTGGCGCTGGAGGGTGAGACGCGCTTCGGCGTCGGCGCGAAGTTCAACGGCCGGCTGCGGCGGGACCATCCCGTGATGGAAGCGGACTGGCAGGCCACGCCGGTGACCAAGCAGTTGCGGGACCGCGCCTGGGCGCAGCTCGGCACCTCCGGCAGTGGCAACCATTTCGTCGAGTTCGGGCTCCTCGACCTCGAGCGGCCGGCTGCGGGTCTCGAGGCCGGGAGCTATCTGGCGCTGCTCTCGCACAGCGGCAGCCGGGGGAGCGGCGCCACGGTGGCGTCGCACTATTCGAAGCTTGCCAAGGAGCTCCATCCGGAGTTGCCGAGGGAGCTCCAGAATCTCGCCTGGCTCGACCTCGACCTCGCCGAGGGGCAGGAGTACTGGCACGCGATGAACCTGATGGGTGAGTACGCCGCCGCCAACCACGAGCGGATCCATCATCACGTCGCGCAGGCGCTCGGCTTCGACGTGGCGGCGGTGGTGGAAAACCATCACAACTTCGCCTGGAAGGAGGAGCACGACGGGCGCGAGCTGATCGTTCACCGCAAGGGCGCGACGCCGGCCGGCGCCGGAGTGCTCGGCATGATTCCGGGGACGATGGCCGATCCCGCGTTTCTGGTCAGCGGCCTGGGCGATCCCTCCTCGCTCCGCTCGGCCTCGCACGGCGCAGGCCGCCGGATGAGCCGCACGGAGGCCCGGCGGCGCTTCACCTGGGACGAGACGCGGGCGCTGCTGGCGGAACGCGACGTCGAGCTCCTCTCCGCCGACATCGACGAGGCGCCGATGGCCTACAAGGACATCCGCCAGGTCATGGCCGCGCAGACCGATCTCGTGGAGGTGCTGGGCACCTTCCAACCCCGGATGGTGAAGATGGCGCCGGCCGGCGAGCGGCCGGAGGATTGAGCAGGATAGGGGCCGGCGGGTAGGATACCCGCCGTGCCCGCGCTCCGACAGGCTCCGCCCGCGGCGGCTTTCTGGGGACCTCACCAACGTAAAGACGTTCACGGAAGCGTCCGGATGAATGTCACCGAATTTCAGACACACTACACTAGTAGATCAACATTTACCGGCTGGTAGGGATCTGGGGTGTTAGGTTCGGACCGCCACGAAGCCATCGAGCTGTCGCAAGGCATTTGCAGAACTAACTTGACAACAGGGATGCCAGGAAATACGCTTGCTCGGTAATCGAAGCGTTAGGTGCGGCATAAACTAGATCAAGGAGGTGTGCTATGAAGAGAGCGCAGAATGGCAGGCTCAATCTGCACAAGGAGATTCTTCGCATGCTGGATGACCGCAGCTTAGCTGGTGTCCAGGGAGGATGGTCAGTCACCTGTTCCGGTGCTGAGTGCTCTACTCCCACCTTTAGTTGCGACACCTGCTTTATTTGTGCCAACAGCGTTCATGGATGCTGACGAAAGCTCTGCTGCGATTCCCGCGGGAAACGCGGCGGAGGGCTCCTTCCTTCTTTTTTATAAATAGTCCGGCATAGATCTCGCTCTCGCACTCATTTAGGACTCGTCACAGAATAACTGCACCAGTTCCCCGGAGCACGGCAGCCCCAGGACGTCTGGTTCCGTCCGGCCCACCGGGCCGGGAGAACGGAGCCCAGGGCTGAGGCCGAAGGCCG
>DASWQX010000393.1:0-3697 GCA_036403495.1 Thermoanaerobaculia bacterium | reverse complement strand
GAGACCCCTCTCCCTCGCGGGGAGACCCCTCGTCCTTGTTGGGAGACCCCTCTCCCTCGCGGGGAGACCCCTCGTCTTAGTTGGGAGACCCCTCGTCCTCGCGGGGAGACCCGGCTGCGCATTTGCTACCATGCGCGTCCGGAGGTCTTACCCTGTGACACGACGGATTTTCGCGCTTCTTCTCCTGCTGATCCCCTGCGCCCTGGGCGCCGAGGAGACTCTGGGCTACTACCGCTTCCCTGCCATCCACGGCGACACCGTCGTCTTCGCCGCCGAGGGGGACCTCTGGCGGGTGGACCGGCGGGGTGGGGTGGCGACGCGACTGACCACCCACCCGGCGGAGGAGTCCAATCCGGCGATCTCGCCCGACGGCCGCACGATCGCGTTCTCGGCCGCCTACGATGGGCCGACCGAGGTCTACACGATGCCGATCGACGGCGGTTTGCCGGTGCGCCGGACGTTCGAAGGGGAGGGGAGGAACGGCGCGGTGGTGGTGGGCTGGACGCCGGGGGGCGAGATTCTCTACGCCACCACGCACGACACGGGTCTGCCCGGCACCGAGCTGGCGCGGCTCGATCCGGCGACCGGCCGGCGCACTCTCGTTCCACTGGCGCAGGCGAGCGACGGCGCCTACGGCGCCGACGGCAAAACCCTCTTCTTCACCCGCTTCGCCTTCCAGGGGAGCCACACTAAGCGCTACAAAGGGGGAGCCGTCCAGAATCTCTGGCGGTATCCCGGTAAAAGCGCCGGTACCAGCGAGCAGGGCGACGCCGAGGCGGTGCCCCTCACCGCCGACTTCGCCGGCACCAGCAAGGCGCCGATGCTCTGGCAGGGGCGCGTCTACTTCGTCTCGGACCGCGACGGCACGATGAATCTCTGGTCGATGGACGAGGCCGGCAAGGACCTCCGCCAACTCACCTTTCACCAGGGGTGGGACGTGAGCTCGCCCGACCTCTCCGCCGGCCGGATCGTCTACCAGCTCGGCGCCGACCTGCGGATCTTCGACATCGCGGCGAACCAGGACGCGCCACTCCCGGTCCGCCTGATCTCGGACTTCGATCAGCTCCGCGAGACCTGGGTGAAGAAGCCGGGCGACTACCTGACCGCGGCCCGGCTCTCGCCGACGGGGGACCGCCTGGTGCTGACCGCGCGCGGCCAGGTCTTCGTGGTGCCGGTGAAGGCGGGCCGGATCGTCGAGGTCACCCGCAAGCCTGGCGTCCGCTACCGCGAGGCGCGCTTCCTGCCGGACGGCAAGAGCGTCTTCGCGCTGTCGGACGAGACCGGCGAGGTCGAGTTCTGGAAGTTCCCGGCCAACGGCGTCGGCAAGCCCGAGCAGCTCACCTCCGACGCCAAGGTGCTCCGCTGGGAGGGGGAGGCCTCGCCCGACGGCCGGTGGCTCGCCCATCACGACAAGGACCTGCAGCTCTGGCTGCTCGATCTGAAGAGCCGCAAGCAGACGCGGATCGCCACTTCGACCTCTCCCTACGGAGGCTTCCAGGACCTCGCCTGGTCGCCGGACAGCCGCTGGCTCGCCTGGTCGGTGGCCGGCGCCAATTCGTTCAACCGGATCTACCTCTACGAGGTCGCCAAGGGCACGACGGTGGCGCTGACCACCGACCGCTTCAACAGCACGAGCCCGGCCTGGAGCCGCGACGGCAAGTGGATCTACTTCCTTTCCGACCGCAGCCTGCGCACCCTCGTCCACTCCCCCTGGGGCACGCGCCAGCCGGATCCCTACCTGACGGCGACCACGGGCATCTTCGGCGTCGCCCTGAAGAAAGGCACCCGCTCCCCGTTCCAGCTCCCCGACGAGCTCCATCCCGCGAAGCCGAAGGACAAGGAAGAGGACGAGGCGGAGGAGACCGGCGCGAAAGCCGACAAGGACAAGGACAAAGGCAAAGACAAGGCGAAGGACAAGGACGACGAACAGGACAGGGCGAAGAAACCGCCGAAGGTGGAGATCGATCTCGACGGTCTGGCCTCCCGCCTCTACGAGGTCCCCGTGCCTCCGGGCAACTACGAGTCGCTCTCGGCGGGCGAGGACCATCTGTTCTGGCTCGCGGTGCAGCCGGGGATCGAGAACGACGCGATGGCGCTCCAGGCCGTTCCCTTCGACCCCGAGAAGATCGACGTCGCGACCATCCTCGTCGATGTGGAGGATTACGACCTCTCGGCCGACGGCAAGAAGCTGATGTTGCACAAGGGGGACGATTTCTATGTCTTCGAGGCCGGCGACGCGGTGGCCGGGGCCGACCTGCTGACGGACAAGGAGCTCGCCAAGGCCAAGGTCGATCTCGGAGGGTGGACCTTCCCCGTCTCGCCGCGGGAGCAGTGGCAGCAGATGTTCCGCGAAGCCTGGCGCCTGGAGCGCGACTACTTTTATGACCCGAAGATGCACGGCGTCGACTGGCCGGCGATGCTCGAGAAATACCGCCCGTTGAGCCTGCGGGTGACCAGCCGGGCCGAGCTGGACGACCTGCTGGGGCAGATGGTGAGCGAGCTGTCGGCCCTGCACACCTTCGTCCACGGAGGCGAGTACCGCAAGGGAGGTGAGACCGTCGAGGTCGCCTCGCTCGGCGCCACGCTGGTGCGCGACGAGAAGGCGGGGGGGTGGCGGGTCGATCACATCGATCGCACGGACCCCGACCTGCCGTCCGCGGCCGGCCCGCTGCGCGCGCCAGGCGTCGAGGTCGACGAGGGGGACGTCGTCGAATCGATCAACGGCATCCCCACCCTGCCGGTCACCGATCTCGGCGTCCTGCTGCGCAACCAGGCGGACAAGCAGGTGCTCCTGCGGGTCAAAGCCGGCAGGAACCACAAGGAGCGGGACGTCGTCGTGGTGCCGGTCGCTCCGAAGGAAGCGGCGAACCTTCGCTACAGCGACTGGGAGGTCTCGCGCCGGCTCGCCGTCGAGGCGAAGGGAAAGTCCGAGATCGGCTACGTCCACCTGCGGGCGATGGGCGGCGACGACTACACGAGCTGGGCGCGCGACTTCTACCCGGTCTTCGACCGCCCCGGGCTGATCATCGACGTGCGCAACAACCGGGGGGGGAACATCGAGAGCTGGATTCTGGCCAAGCTCCTGCGCAAGGCGTGGTTCTGGTGGCAGCCGCGGGAGGGGGGGCCGTATCCGAACATGCCCTACGCCTTCCGCGGCCACTTGGCGGTGTTGGTCGACGAGGGGACCTCCTCGGACGGCGAAGCCTTCGCGGAAGGGGTGAAGCGGCTCGGGCTCGGCAAGGTGATCGGCACCCGCACCTGGGGGGGTGAGATCTGGCTGTCGTCGAGCAACATCCTGGTCGACAAGGGGATCGCCACGGCGGCCGAGTTCGGCGTCTACGGTCCCGAGGGGCTCTGGCTGATCGAGGGGCACGGCGTCGATCCCGACCTGGTGGTGGACGACACCCCGCACGCCACTTTCGAAGGCAAGGACGCGCAGCTCGACGCCGCCATCCAATATCTCCAGGAGAAGATCAAGGCCGAGCCGGTGCCGATCCCGAAAGCGCCGGCATATCCGAACAAATCGTTGATCTATCCGAAGAAGGGGGCGGGAGGCTTATAAAAATAGCTACCAACGGAAGCGCCGTTTGGCGGTGCGCTCCGCGCGTTCGAGCATCTGGATCAGATAGAGCCGTTCATCCTTCACAGGGGAACCGCCTCCGAGAGGATCCGATCGCGGATGTACCAGTGGAGAGCT
>DASWQX010000392.1:0-3434 GCA_036403495.1 Thermoanaerobaculia bacterium | reverse complement strand
TGGCTCGGCGCCGACCTGCGCGAGGTGATGTTCGCGGCCGGCGCCTGGGAGGGTGCGGCCCGCGCCACCGGCCCCGACCTGCGCGCCATGCTGCGCCGCGGTGCGGCGGAGGAGGGGGAAACCGGCGCCGAGGCGCGCCTGCGCCGCACCCTGTTCGCCCAGCCCGCCTGCTTCGTCGTCGAGTACGCCCTCGCCCGGCTGCTGATCTCCTGGGGGATCGAGCCGCAGGCGATGATCGGCTACAGCCTCGGCGAGTACGTCGCCGCCTGCCTGGCCGGCGTCCTCTCGCTCGATGAGGCCCTGGAGCTGGTCGCCCGGCGGGCAAAGGCGATCGAGGAGCTTCCGGCCGGAGCCATGCTCGCCGTGCCCCTCCCCGAGAGCGAGCTCCGGCCGCTGCTGAGCGAGGAGCTCTCCCTCTCGGCCACCAACGGCCCCCACTTCTGCGTCGCCGGCGGGCCGGCGGCGGCGGTCGACGAGCTCGACCGCCTGTTGAGCGCGCGGGGGGTGAGCTGCATCCGGCTGCGCACCACGCACGCCTTCCATTCCGCGATGATGGACCCCGCCGTGGAGCCGTTCACGGCCGTCGCGCGCGGCGTGCTCTCCGGGACGCCGCGCCCGCCGCGGATCCCCTATCTTTCGAACGTGACCGGCTCGTGGGTGACGTCCGAGGATCTCGCCGACCCCGGCTACTGGGCGCGCCACATGCGGAGCACCGTCCGCTTCGCCGAGGGGATCGGCGAGCTGCTCCAGGAGCCCGACCGCTTGTTCGTCGAGGTCGGCCCGGGCGCCACGCTCGGCACCCTGGTCAAGCAGCACCCGGCCGCCGCCGCCAACCGGGTCGCCGTCCCCACCCTGCGCCGCGCGGCCGAGGGGGGCTCGGACCTCGACCTCCTGCTGGAGGCGGTCGGCCGGCTCTGGATCGCGGGAGCCAGGGTCGACTGGGCCGGCTTCCATGGGGGCGAGCGGCGGCGCAAGGTCGGGCTGCCGACCTACCCTTTCGAGCGCCAGCGCTATTGGATCGATCCGCCCGCTGGCGGAGCGGCGAGCCCGCAGGCCGCGCCGACCGCCGAGCCCGACCTCGCCGACTGGTTCTGGGTGCCCTCCTGGCGGCAGGAGCCCCGCCTGCCTGCGGCGGCGGCGGACGGGGAAGGGTGGCTCCTCTTCCTCGACAGTGCCGGCCTGGGCGGGCGGATCGCCGCCCGCCTGCGCGCCGAGGGGCGCGAGCTGTTCACCGTGGCGGCGGGCGACGGGTTCGCGGAAGCGGGGGAGGGGGCGTTCACCATCGACCCCGCCAGGCGGCAGGACTACGACGCGCTGCTCCAGCGGACCGGCACGCCGGCAAAGATCCTCCACCTCTGGGGGCTCACCGGGGAGGAGACCCCCTTCACGGCCGCCCAGACGGCGGGTCTGGTCAGCCTGACGCTGCTGGCGCAGGCGGTCTCCGCGGCCGGCGGCACTTCGCCGGTCCGGCTCGCCCTGGTCGCCGACGGCCTGCACGAGGTGATCGAGGGAGATCCCGTACATCCGGCCAAGGCGACCGTCCTCGGCCCCCTGAAGGTCGTCCACCAGGAGGTGCCGCGGCTCGACTGCGGCAGCGTCGACGTCGTCCCGCCGGCCGCGGGGTCGCCGGCGGAAGAGCGGCTGATCGAACGGCTCCTGGCCGAGATGGCCGGCCCGGCCGAGACCGCGGTCGCCCTGCGCGGCGGCCAGCGCTGGGTGCGCGGCTTCGCGCCGGTGCGGCTCGAAGCGGCACGCTCCGCCTCGCCGCTCGCGGCCGGCGGCGTCTACCTGCTCGCCGAGGCCCTGCACGGACCGGGGATGCGGATCGCCGAGCACCTGGTGCGCGACCTGGGAGCACGGGTGGCCCTGGTGATGCCGCCGCAGTTCCCGGAGCGCTCCCGCTGGGAGACCTGGCGGAGCCTGCCCGAGGTGCCGCCGGGCCAGGACGTGATCGGCGACGCCGTCCTCCGCCTGCTCGCCCTGGAGCGGGAGATCGGGCTCGACGGCGTGCTGATCCTGCGCGCCGAGCCGGGCGACCCGCAGGGGCTCGCCGCCGCGCTCGCCGCCACCCGCGACCGCTTCGGGCCGGTCCAGGGGGCCTTCTTCACCGGCGGACCCCAGACCGGCGGGCTGCTCCAGCTCAAGACCGCGGAGGGCCTGCGCGCCGCTCTCGAACCGCTGGCCCGGGGAGCGGGGGCGCTGCTGGCCGCCGTCGACGCCGCGCCCGAGCCGCCGGCTTTCGTCGTCCTCTCCTCCACCTCGACGGCGGTGACCGGCAGCCTCGGCCAGCTCGATGCCGCCGCCGCCGGATCGTTCCTGGACGCCCTGGCGGCGCGCCGGGCGGGATCGGGAGAGCCCCGAACGGTCGCCATCCACTGGGACCCCTACCAGTGGGGGGGCTGGCTGGTGGCGGGGGTCGCCGCCGCGTCCGGCGTCACGGCCGAAGAGATGGCGGCCACCCTGGCGGCCAACGCCATTCCGGAAGCGCGGAGCGCCGAGGCCCTGCGGCGGCTGCTGGCGGCACCGCTGCCGCGGGTGATCGTGGCCAACCGCGACCTCCACGGCCTGATCGCCGAGACCGACAGCGTGACCGCCGACACCCTGCTCGCCGGCCTGGAAGCGGCGCACACCGGCGAGAAAGCGGCGCGCCCGGCCGGGCTGCCGACCGCCTTCGAGCCGCCCGCGGACGAGCTGGAGGAACAGATCGCGGCGATCTGGCAGGACCTGTTCGGGATCGAGCCGATCGGCCGCGACGACAGCTTCCTGCAACTGGGCGGTCACTCGCTGCTGGCGATCCAGATGGTGACCCAGATCCGCGCCGCCCTCGACGTCGAGCTGCCGGTGACCGCGCTGTTCGAGGCGCCTACCATCGGGGAGCTGGCGCGCGCCGTGCGCCGGGCGCGCGGCGAGGAGGACGCCGCCGACCTCGAGGCGCTGCTCGCGCTGGTCGAGGGGCTGTCGCCCGACGAGGCCGCGGAGCGGCTGGCGGAGATGGGCGTCTCGATGGGGGCCGGCTAGATGGGCGTCGCCGACCGCCTCTCCGCCCTCAGCCCCGAGCAGCGGGCGCTGTTCGAGACGCTGCGGCAGCGGCAGGCGAGCCGCCCGGAGGTGCCCCCCGCGCCGCCGCCGGTGCGCGCGGTCTCCGGCCCGGATGGCACCGGCGACTGGCCGCTGGCTTTCGACCAGGAGCGCCTCTGGGAGCTCCACCACGAGAACCCGGAGCTGATCTCCTGGAACGTCGACGCCGGCAGCCATGTGCGGGGCGAGCTCGACCTCCCGGCGTTCCTCGCCGCGTTCCACGAGTTGGTCCGCCGGCACGCCGCTTTCCGCGCCACGTTCCCCGTGGTCGACGGCCGGCCGGTGCAGCGGGTCCACGCGTTCCTGGCCCCGGAGACGTCGCTGATCGACGTCAGCGCCCTGCCAGCCGAGCGGCG
>DASWQX010000391.1:0-4578 GCA_036403495.1 Thermoanaerobaculia bacterium | reverse complement strand
GCTCTTCTTCGCCTGGTACAGCGCCAACACCTACGAGCGCTTCATGGCCTTCAACCGCGTCTACGGCCCGTACCACCTCTACTGGTACGCGCTGGTGTTCTGCAACGGCCTCACCCCCCAGACGCTCTGGTTCAAGCGCGTCCGCACCTCGCCGCTCGGGCTGTTCATCGTTTCGCTGATCGTCAGCGTCGGCATGTGGCTGGAGCGCTTCGTGATCGTCGTCACCAGCCTGACCCGCGACTTCCTCCCCGCCTCCTGGGGCGTGTACAAGGGGACGGTCTGGGACTGGGCGACGTTCATCGGCACGCTCGGCCTGTTCTCGACCCTGTTCTTCCTGTTCATCCGGATCCTGCCGGCGATCTCGATCTTCGAGATGCGGACGATGGTGCCCAACAACGAGGCCGGCGACAAAATCACGGAGGTGGTGTGATGAGCTCGCCCCACGATCCCGGGCCGGCGACCTACGGGCTGATGGCGGAGTTCCGCTCGGCCGACGAGCTGATCGCCGCCGCCCACCAGGTCCACGAGGCGGGGTATGAGAAGGTCGACGCCTTCACCCCCTATCCGATCGAGGCGGTCTCCGAGGCGCTCGGGCTGCCGCGCTCGAAGATGCCGCTGATCGTGCTGATCGGCGGCCTGCTCGGCGGCTTCGGCGGCTACATGCTGCAGTTCTGGTCGCAGGTGATCCGCTATCCGATGAACATCGGAGGCCGGCCGATCCACAGTTGGCCCTCGTTCATCGTGCCGACCTTCGAGTGCACGATCCTGGGCGCGGCGCTGGCGGCGGTGGTCGGCATGATCGCCATCAACGGCCTGCCGATGCCCTATCACCCGGTGTTCAACGTGCCGCGCTTCGCGCTCGCCTCGCGCGACCGGTTCTTCCTGGTGATCGAGGCGGTGGATCCGAAATTCGATTCCGACGCCACCCGGCGCTTCCTGGCCGGCCTGAGCGCGACCGAGGTGTCCGACGTTGAACACTAAGACCACCATCCTCCTGGGCCTGGCGCTGATCGTGGCTGCCGGCTGCCGCCAGAACATGCACAACCAGCACAAGGTGAAGACCCTGGGCCCCAGCACCTTCTTCGCCGACGGCCAGGGCGCGCGCCCGATCCCGGCCCACACGGTGGCCCGCGGCGACCTGCGCGAGGGCTTCGTCTATACCGGCCTCGGCGCCGACAACAAGCCGGTGGCCGAGATGCCCTTCCCGGTCACCCGCGAGGTCCTGCTGCGCGGCCAGGAGCGCTTCAACATCTATTGCTCCCCCTGCCACGGCCGGCTCGGCAACGCGCAGGGGATGATCCCGCAGCGCGGCTACAAGCCGCCGACCTCGTACCACATCGAGCGGCTGCGCACCGCGCCGGTCGGCTACTTCTTCAACGTGATGACCGAAGGGTACGGCGTGATGCCGACCTACGCGCCGCAGATCCCGGTGGCCGACCGCTGGGCCATCGCCGCCTGGATCCGGGTGCTCCAGTACAGCCAGAACGCCAAGCTGGCGGAGCTGCCGCCCGCGGTTCAGCAGCGCGTCCAGGAGGATCTCAACCCTCCGGCCGGGGCGCGCCCCTCAACGAGTGAGGCCCCATGACGACGACCGACTCCCTCCGCCGAGCCACTCCGGCCTCTCCGGCTTATACCGCTCCGGCCGCCGTCGACCGCCTGCAGAGAAACGGCGGGATCGCCGCCGTGCTCGGGCTGCTCCTCTGCGCCCTCGGCTGGTTCGTGGCGCCCGACTACCTCTTCCGCGGCTATCTGGTCGGCTGGGTCTTCTGGCTCGGCGTCTCGCTCGGCTGCATGGCGATCTGCATGGTCGGCCACCTCAGCGGCGGCGACTGGGCGGTGGTCAGCCGGCGCATCCTGGAGGCCGCCTCGCGCGTGCTGCCGGCGATGCTGGTGCTCTTCGTCCCGATCGCCCTCGGGCTCCCCCGACTCTACGAGTGGGCGCACCCCGAGCTGATCAAGACCGACCGCGTGGTGGCCCTCAAGGCGCCCTACTTCTACTTCCTGTCGGTCTCCGACCGCTACCCGCTCTTCTTCTACCTGCGGCTGCTGCTCTACTTCGCGATCTGGATCGGCGTCGCCTACCGGCTCAGCAGCCTGTCGCTGCGCCAGGACGCCACCGGCGACACCAGCCTGCTCGGCCGCATGCGGGTGGCGTCGGCGCCCGGCCTGATCATCTACTGCCTGTCGCTCACCTTCGCGTCGGTCGACTGGCTGATGTCGCTGCAGATCCACTGGTTCTCGACCATCTACGGCTTCTACCTGATCGCCAGCCAGGGGATCGCCGGGTTCGCCTTCCTGATCGCCATCGCCGTGATGCTGTCGCGCAGCGAGCCGATGTCCGGCGTCTTCCAGCCGCGCCACTTCCACGACTGGGGCAAGTTCCTGTTCGCCTTCGTGATGATCTGGACCTACTTCTCCTGGTCGCAGTTCCTGATCACCTGGGCGGGCAACCTGCCGGAGGAGATCGCCTTCTTCCTGCCGCGCATCAATGGCGGCTTCGGCTGGGTGGCGCTCGTCATCGTGCTGTTCCACTTCGTCGTCCCCTTCTCCCTGCTGCTGTCGCGCGACCTCAAGCGCAACGGCCGAACGCTGCGGCTGGTGGCGCTCGGGCTGCTGTTCATGCGCCTGGTCGAGCTCTTCTGGCAGGTCGAGCCGGCCTTCCACGGCCAGAACGGTGCGCCGCTCCACCCGGTGAACAGCGTCGGCTTCTACTGGCTCTATCTCGCCGCCCCGTTGTTCATCGGCGGCGTCTGGCTCTTCCTCTTCGCGCGCACCCTGAAGTCCCGGCCGCTGCTGCCGATCCACGACCCCTATCTGCCGGAGGCGATCGCTCATGGCCACTCCCACCACTGATCTCGACCGCAAGATCAACCAGACCTCCGGGCCCGGCCACGGCAACGAGCAGCAGGGCGTCGCGCTCGGCGATTTCGACCGCGAGATCAACCTCCGCGCCATCCTCTGGTCCGGGGTCTGGCTGGTGGTGGTGACGCTGGTCTCCGCCCTGCTGATGTGGTGGATGATGAAGGGGTTCGCGGGATACGACAGGACGCACGAGGTGAAGCTGATGCCGATGGAGGCGAAGTACCCGAGCCCCAAGCTGCCGGCGTCGACGCCGCTCCTGCAGCCGGAGGACCCGCGGCAGGACCGCAACCAGGACATGTACGACCTGCGCGCCGCCGAGGACAAGCTCCTCGATCGCGCCGGCTGGGTCGACCAGCCGGGGGGGACCCTGCGGATCTCGGTGGACGAGGCGATCGACGCCATCGTGCAGCGCGGCGTCGCGCCGTTCCCCGCCACCGGCGCGGCGGCGACGCCGGCCACTCCGGCCAAGACGCCGCCGCTTCCGGCGGCCACTCCGTCACCGGCCAAGCCGCTGGGCTGAGCCGAAAGGAAGAAGGTAGGATAAAGGTTTGAGCGCGATCCCAGGATTGACCCTCTCGGCCCTGCTGCTGGCCGCCGGCGGCTTGACGGCCTCCCAGGCGAGCGCCGAGTCCACCATCGTGCCCATCGGCTCGATGCCGGGCCCGCTGAAGGCGGTGCGCTACGACCAGCGGCTCGGCACGCAGGTGCCGCTCGACCTGGCGTTCCGCGACGAGACGGGGCGGCCGGTGAAACTGGGGGACTACCTCGGCTCCCGCCCGGCGGTGCTGATCCTCGCCTACTACCGCTGCCCGATGCTCTGCGACATGGTGATGCAGGCGGCGGAGAGCGGACTGAAGCCGCTGTCGCTCGAGCCCGGCAAGGACTTCGACGTGATCGTGGCGAGCATCGATCCGGCCGACACGCCGGAGCGGGCGGCGATGAAGAAGCGCGACATCCTGCAGCGCTACGGGCGGCCGGGCACCGCGGGGGGCTGGCACTTCCTCACCGGGCCGCAGAGCTCGATCCACCTGCTCGCCAACGCCGTCGGCTTCCAGTACGTCTACGACCCGAAGCTGCAGCAGTTCGCGCACGCCGCCGGCCTCGTGCTGCTGACCCCCGGGGGGAAGGTCTCCCGCTACTTCTTCGGCATCGAGTACCCGCCGCGCGACCTGCGGCTCGGCCTGGTCGAGGCCTCCGGCGACAAGATCGGCGGCCTCGTCGACCAAGTCCTGCTCTACTGTTTCCACTACGATCCCGCGATCGGACGCTACAGCTCCGTCACCCTGAACATCGTGCGCGCGGCCGCTCTGGCGTTCGTGCTCGGCCTCGTCCTCTTCATCGTGCTCCTGCGGCGGCGGGAGACCGCTCAGCCCGGGCCCTTGGGAGCCGCTTGACATGAAATCGTCGTTCCCTCTCTTCCCTGATTCGGCCTCGGCGCTCTCTCCGGACGTCGACGCCCTGTTCATCGTCTGGTCGCTGATCAGCGTCTTCTTCACCATCCTGATCGCCGGGCTGATCATCGTCCTGATGGCCCGGTACACGCGCAAGCACGCCGAGGAGGTCGGGACCAACGAGGAGATGCCGGTCTGGATCGAGATCCTCTGGTCGGCGGTGCCGCTGGGGATCATGCTGGTGATGTTCGCCTGGGGCGCCCGGGTCTTCTTCACGCTCTACCGGCCGCCGGCCGACGCCGTCGAGTTCACGGCGATCGGCAAG
>DASWQX010000390.1:0-6388 GCA_036403495.1 Thermoanaerobaculia bacterium | reverse complement strand
GATCCGGCATGCTGATCGCGCAGCGCCTCTATGGCCTCGAGGGCGGAGCGCGCGTCCGCGAGAGCCCTGTCCCCGCTGCCCGAGGCCAGGCTCAACCGCATCTGCTCGCGCCAGGCATAGGCCATGGACCATGGATCCTTGGCCTGACGGGCGAGAGCCAGGGAGCGGTCGATCGTGCTCTGCGCCTGGATCGGATCGGTGGCGGCCAGGAAGCGGGCGAAACCGTCGAGGCAGTACGTCTGATCCGGAACCGTGTCCGCGGCGGAGAGACAGGCCGCGAAATGGTCCCGTGCCGCCTCCCCGCGCGTCAGCAGCTCGAGCATCCAGTGCGCTCTCGTCTGGATGTTCCGGTTCCGCGAGGCCATCGCGGGTCCGAGTGCCTCCTCGGCCAGCCGGGCCGCCTTCCTCCGTCCCTCCTCGCCGGGCAGCTCGGTGGCCTGGTCGAGGACCGCCCGGGCCATGCCGTAGCGCGTGTTGGCCTCGGTCCAGGGATCCTTTTTCAGCGCGGCCAGCTCGGCGAGGCGCCGGAAGGCCTCCAGACCCTCCGGATACCGCCCGAACTCCAGGTTCAGGTTCGCCAAGCCGAGCAGGCACTCCTTCTGGGCGGGATACGGGCCGTTGGGAATCAGCGCGGGTTCCGCCTGACGGAGAAGGAGGTAGGCCGCCTCCAGATCCTTACCGGTTCCCCAGAGGTGCCGCGCTTTGAGGACCTGGGACCAGGCGATCAGCACCGGATCGCCGGACGCCCGGGCAGCTTGCATCGTCCGTTCGACCTGGGCTCCGGCCTCCTCCACCTTGCCGGCCTTGAACAGCAGCCGGTAGACGTTGATCCGGGTGGTCACCTCTCCCGTCGCGTCTCTTCGCGAGGCGAAGTCGGCGGCCACGCGCAAGAGCTCCTGCGTGGGATCGGAGTCCCGATAGACCAGGTAGAAGTGGGGCCAGGGACTGCCCGGGTGCTGCCGCAAAAGCTCCTGAAGCCTCGCCCGAGCCTTGTCCGTCTGATGGAGATCCGCGCCGGTCTTGTCGAAGCAGCGGGCCGTCTCCTCGCGCTCCGGCTGCCGGGCCGCCAACTGGTCGCAAAGATCGAAGCTGGACGGAGCGGGAGGAGGAGGGGAGCCAGCCAGTGCCGCGAGGAACAGCAGGGCGGGAAGCATCGGTGGGAGTCTACCGCAGGGCGGAAAACAAAACGAGCGGCTCCGCAGCCGCCCGTTTCCCGCAACGCTCGGGATGGTTTAGCCGGTCGGGCCGGTCGGGCCGGGATCGCCGCCGCCGGGACCCGAGCAGCAATCCGGATCGACCGGAGTCTTGTCGCCAGAATCGGGGGTGGTCGTGGTGGCCTGGGCGTTCAGCTTATCGTTCATGATGATCTCCTCATTAAGTCCGTTCGTTGATCGGGTCGTTTCGGTGTCTCGTTTCATCTCTACAAGCCATGGAACGAAGCCGACCTTGCGATCCCCTCACTTGTCTCACTAACGTGTTAGACCCGGAAATGTTTCTCCCGGTTCTCGAACGAACGAACGATCTTCTCTCCGCGTGGCGCGGAGAGAAGATCGGGATGCTGAATTTATTGAAGAAAAGGTTACTGAAGCGGGGTGGTGAACGTCGGCGAGGTCTCGCGCGTGCCGTCGGGGCGGACGGCGTCCACCTGCCAGAGCAGCTTGGCGCCGGGGGGCAGGCCGGCCAGCGCGGCGGCGGGAACGCGCAGCTCGGTGGTAGTCGTCCCCTGGGCCGAGGCCACCGTCTGGAAGAGGTCCTCGGTGGTCACCCGCACGTCATAGGAGGCGGCGCCGGGCAGCGGGGACCAGCGCAGCACGGCATCCTGCCGCGGCAGCGCCTGGCCGGCGGGGAGGAGCGAGCGGATGGACTCGTGCCGGGCCTCGCGGTAGATGGGGGCCTGGTGGGGCGCCATCTCCGCGCGCCAGACGCCGACGGCGAGCAGCAGACCGGCGGCCAGGGCGGCGGTCGCGGCCAGCGGGCGCCAGCGTCCGAAGCGTCCCTGGAGCACCCGCCCGGGCGTCACGGCGGACTCCCCGGCCTGCTGGCGGTTCAGCTCGGCGGCGAGCCTCCAGTCCTCCGCGCAGGCGGAGCAGAGGGCGACGTGGTCCAGCACCTCGCGCATCGCCTGGGGATCGAGCTCGCCGCGCACTGCCGACCAGAGCTTCTCCGGCGGCGGGCAGCTCTGCGGGTCCGGAGCGAGGTCCGGCGCCGCGAAGGCGGCGCGGAGCCGCGCCAGTTGCTGTTCATCCTGGTTCATGAGTACGCCTCTCCTTCGTTCCTCAACTCGACGTCATGGTAGATCAAGGGATGACTCCTCCGGTCCGCGCCTCCCGGCGACTCGTTCAGATTGTCGGGGGGGGGCGTCATGGAAGGAACGAGTAGGCCGCCTGAAACCCCTCACCGAGGGGTGCCGGGCGGGGTGAGGGGATCGCGCCGCGGCCGTCGTTGCTCCCTCGCGGTTGATGTTCAACTCGCGAGACATGCACCTTCAAAGCCGTCCGGGGTCTCCGCAGTCCCGGGCGGCCTTTTTTCGTCGTCAGCCCTCGATCCCCTTCTCGCCCAGGCAGCCGCGCAGGTCGGACATCCCGCGGTAGACCAGGTTCTCCGCCTTCTTGCCGGTCCAGCCCATCAGCCGGCCGATCTCCGGCACGCTGTGCCCCTGGAGGTTCAGGGTGACGGCGTGGCGGCGGGGCGACACCAGGCGCCCCAGGCAGTCGCGGATGGCGCGGCCGATCTGGCGCCCGGCCGAGGCGCGCTCCGGGTCCGGATCGCCGGCGGCCGGATCGTAGGCGACCGGCTCCTCCTCGTCGCCGCCGCCTTCCAGCGAGACCTCCTGGCGGCGCCGCAGCCGGCGGATCTCGTCGATCATCGCGCTGTAGGCCACCTTCTTGAGATAGAAGCCGGAGAGCTCGGCGGTCCCCTCCCGCTTGCGCTGGACCTCCATCACCCGCATCAGCGCCACCTGCACCAGGTCGTCCGCCCGGTCGGCCATCCAGCGCGGGCAGACGCGGTCGACGGCTCGCACCAGGTCGCGGTGGAGCTGCGCGTAGTCCATGGCGGACTCGGGAGGTCTCTTCGGAGTGTCCGTGATCACGGTCGTGTCGCCCAGGGCGCGCATAGCGTACTACGGCCTCATCAAGAAAGGTGTCCCGCTCTCGCGAACCCGCGCCACCTAATATCCGAAGTCGCTTGCGAAGCACTTGATGTTTTTTTCGCCGTACCGATACGGCAATCTCTTTTGGGGGGTACGTCAGATGGACCAGAGCCTCAGCTTCGGCGGGGACGTCAATTACGAATACCTGATTCTCGGCGCCGGCCCGGCGGGCCTGCAGATGGGCCACCACCTCTCCCGCGCCGGCATCAGCTACCTGATCCTCGAAGCCGGCGAAGCGCCTGGCACCTATTTCAGGAAGTTTCCCCGCCACCGCACGCTGAACACGGCCAACAAGGTCCACACCGGCTCCACCGACCCCGAGGTCAACCTCCGGTTCGATCTCAACTCGCTGCTCGACGAGGACGGCGGGATACGCTTCTCCGGGGTCAGTCGCGACTACTTCCCAGCGGCGGACGACTTCGTCCGCTACCTCGCCGCCTACGCCGAGCACCACAGGCTCAACGTCCGCTGCAACACCCGCATCCTGCGCGTCGAGAAGCCCCACGCCAACCAGTTCCGGCTCACAGACGCCGCGGGGAGCGTCTTCTCCTGCCGCCGGTTGATCGTGGCGACCGGCGCCGGCAAGCCCTACCTGCCCGGGATTGCGGGGATCGACCTGGCGGAGACCTACGCCGACGTCTCGATCGATCCGGAGGATTTCGTCAACCAGCGCGTGCTGATCCTCGGCAAGGGGAACGCGGCGTTCGAGACCGCCGGCAACCTGGTCCCGACGGCGGCGCTGATCCACGTCGCCAGCCCGCACCCGCTGAAGCTGGCCTGGAAGACGCGCTACGCCGGCCACCTGCGGGCGGGGAACAACGCCTTCCTCGACACCTGCCAGCTCAACCAGCAGAACGCGGTGCTCGACTGCGTCGTCGACCGGATCGAGCGGCGGGAGGGGCAGCTCGTGGCCTCGGTGCGCCATACCCGCGCCCACGGCGAGGCCGAGGAGCTAACCTACGACCGGGTGATCGTCTGCACGGGGTTCCGGTTCGACGACTCGATCTTCGCCGCCGAGTGCCGGCCGGAGATGGTGCACAGCCGCCGCTTCCCGGCGCAGACGCCCGAGTGGGAATCGATCAACGTGCCCGGCCTCTACTTCGCCGGCACGCTGACTCAGGCGAACGACTTCCAGAAGCACGCCTCGGCGTTCGTGCACGGCTTCCGCTACAACGTCCGCGCGCTGTTCCGGATGCTCCAGAGCAAGCACCACCGGCGGGAGTGGCCGGGGCGCGAGATCGAGCCGACCCCCGAGGGGCTGGTCGACGCCACGCTGGCGCGGCTCAACCGCGGCTCCGCGGCCTGGCACCAGGGGGGTTTCCTCCACGACGTGATCGTGGTCGACGAGGGGTGGGACCAAGCCCTCTGCTACGAGGAGATGCCGCTCGCCTACATCCACCAGAGCGCCATCGGCGCCAACCCCCACTACTACACGGTCACCCTGGAGATGGGCGCGATCGAGGGAGACCCCTTCGCGGTGGTGCGTAACCCCGAGCCGGCGCGGGCGGACGAGAGCGTCTTCCTGCACCCGGTGATCCGCCGGTGGTCGGGCCGCCAGCTCATCTCCGAGCGCCATCTCCTGGAGGACCGCACCGGCGAGTGGCGGAGGCCCGAGGCCCACGTCGCCCCGCTGCGCTACTTCTTCATGCAGCAGCTCCTGGAGTGCGCGGAGATGGAGCACGGCATGAGCGCGGAGCCGCGGCTGCTGCGGGCGGTGTAGAGGGCGGGGGAGCGTTACACGGACTTGCACGGACGAACACGGACTTTCACGGACGGCATTGTGCTTTTCCGTCCGTGTAAGTTCGTGTTCGTCCGTGTAAGTCCGTGTTCTCCCCCTACCCCGTCTGCGGCGTCACGTCCACCACCAGCCCCGTCTGCAGCCGGCTCTCCATCTCCGGCGTGGGGTTGAGGTGGACCTCGATCAGCACCATCTGCGAGGCGGCGTCGACCTCGGGGGCGATCCGCTGGACGGTGCCGGGGATCCGCAGATCGACGGTGCGCACGGCGACGGAAACCGGAGCCCCCTCCTTCAGCTTGCGGGCCTCCTCGGTGGGCACGGCGGCGCGCACCAGGAGGTCGCCGGCGCTGATCAGGCGGATCACCGCCGTGCCGGGGCCGACCACCGCGCCGGGATCGGCGAAGCGCTCGGCCACACGCCCCTCGAAGGGGGCCCGGATCTGGTTGCGCGACAGGCTGGTCTCCAACTGCTGTACCTTGGCCCGCTGCTGGGCGACGCGCTCGCGGGCCACCTCGTGCGCCGCCGTCACCGTCTTCGCCTGCAACGCCGCCTGCGCCAGATCCTCCTTGGAGAAGAAGTCCGGATTCTTCTGCCGCCGGTCGTTGCGCGCCAGCGACTCCGCCTCCTCGTCGGCCGCCCGCCGCTCGTCGACCTCCGCCGAGCGGAGCTCCGAGCGGGCCATCGAGAGATCCTGGGCCGCCAGGCTGGTGTCGAGGGTGGCGATGGGGTCCCCCTTCCTCACGTGATCCCCGATCGAGACGCTCACCGTCTGGAGCCGCCCCTGCGAGTCGGCCTTGACGTCCACCGACTGCCGGGAGACCACGACGCCGATCCAGCCCGGCCGGGGCGCGGAGGGAGGGGGCGCCGCGGGGACCGGCGCCGCGGGGCGCGCCGGAGCCGGCGAAGGGATCTCCGCGGTCTGCTGCCGGCGATCGCAGCCGGCGGCCGAGGCGAGGAGCGCAAGGGCGAGGAGAAAGCCGGCGAGGAGAGAGGCGGAGCGTCGCACGGCTCCATCTTACCGCGCCCCCGCCTCAGGATGATCTCAGGATGCCGGAGCGTGGCTTTCCCTGGCCTGCCGGACCAGCTCTTCGACCTCGGCGATCAGCGCCTGCCGCCGCCGCCCTTCCACGACGTGAGCGGCGGCCGCCGCTCCGATGTCGGCGCCGCAGTGCGGGCAGGTCTCCTCTCCCGGCCAGATGAAACACTCGCAGGCGTGGCAGACCTCCAGGCTCGGCGGCAGGCGCCCTTCCTGCGCGGCCTGCCTGGGCGCCCGGGAAGCGCCGGCCTTCCCGCCGCCGATCCGCACCAGAGGCTCCGGCCGCGCAGGCGCGATCGCCGCCGCGGCGAGGCCGGCTTCGGCCTCCCGTCCGGGGATGGGCTCGAGGATCAGCTCGAACTCGCCGGTGGCGAACGACGTCCTCGCCGCCTCCCGCGTCTTGACCACGCGCTCCCGCAAACCGCGCTTCTCGAGCTCCAGCGTGCGATGGTGGCAGAAGGGG
>DASWQX010000389.1:0-2404 GCA_036403495.1 Thermoanaerobaculia bacterium | reverse complement strand
GAGGAGATCCAGATAGGCCCAGGCCTTCAGGCCCGGGCGGCGGAGGCGCCTCCCTCCGGCCTCGCTTCGGGCCTCCCGGGATCGCCTATCTATTCATGAATGCAAGAGCCACTGCAGGTGATGACGTGGCCGTTGCAGAACATGCTGCAATTATCGATGCCACTGCAGGGGGTGCTTGGGCAGCTCAGAACCGTACGGTTGGGGCAGCGCACCGTCACCGTGCACGCGGCCGCCGTTGCGGGGTGAGTCGTGGCGGAATTGGCGGCGACCAGGGCGGCGGCGAGCAACAGGACTCTGGACAGTGTGCGGATCATAGACTCCTCCTCTGAAAATGGGTTTCTACGGGTCCATCGGGCCATTACGGACGAGCAAACGTATTACAAAGGTCTAATATCCGTCAACGCTGGGGGGAGCGGGCCTCCCTCCCGGAAGCAACCCGCTATCGAGGATCGCTCAAGCGACCGGACGGCGGCGGATCCCGATCAGGCCGCCCAGCCCCAACAGGGCGGCCAGCAGGACTTTTCCCACGTCGCCCAGGGCGGGCACGGCGGGGGTAAAGGCCGGCGCCGACTCGACTTCCACGGATCCCATATCGAGGCGACCGCCAGAGACGCGGGGGAACCCACGCTGGTCGGTAGAGGGGGGCGGGATGAAGGCAGGATCGCCGGCGTCGACGGCCGGGCTGGCCGCTCCCGGCTTCTGCGTCGGAGTGGGTCCGCCATTGTTTTGCAGGGGCCCCAATTGCGGGTCCTGGTTGAGGAGGTTGCCGCCGTTGTCGGCGATGTTCGCGGCTCCGGGCTTCTCCACCAGAGAGAAGCGGAGGGCGAAGGCGCTCGTGGTGGAGGAAAGATCGTCGTCGGCGGGGGCCGAATTGTCTCCGACGATCGAATTCGCGACGGCGGCGGTACCCGCATTAAGAAAGATCCCACCACCGCTCGCGGAGGCGGTATTGCCGGAGATCGTCGAATTCTGAATCGTCATCCCAGCGAGGAGGTTGGAGAGATAGATGCCGCCCCCCTGGCTGGCGCTATTGCCGGCCACCGTACTGTTGACAATCGTATGGGTGCCGCCTTCCGCATCGACGAGATCGATGCCACCGCCCTGGCGCGCGCTGTTGCCGGAGATCGTTGAATCCTCGAATATCGTGTCGTGGGACGCGTTGTCAATCCAGACGCCGCCCCCCTGAAGGAAGGCCGAGTTGCCGGAGATCAAGGTGCGGAGAAAGAGGACCGTCCCGCCGTTGCCGTCGATATTGACGCCGCCACCCGAGTTCTGAGCGGTATTGCCCGAGATGATCGAATCCTGGATGGTGACGTGCGAGGAGTTACCGTTGAAGAAAAGGCCGCCGCCGAACAGGGCCGTATTGCCGATGAGCGCCACGTGATCCAGGGTCAGGCTCTCGTCGGAAACCACGATGCCGCCGCCGTCTACTCCGCTGCCGCCGGTGATCGTAAGCCCGGCGATCATGACGTTCACCGGAGTCGCGGGCGTGTTGTTGTTCAGAGCAAAGACGACGAATTCGTCATTGCCGTTCACGGAAATCACCGCGCTGCCAAGCCCTTGAATATCCAACGAATCGGTGACCAGGAGAGGAAGGGACAGCGAAATGGTGCCGGTCAGACCATCCTGAAAAGCGACGATGTCCGCTCCCGAAGCGCTGTTGGCGTCGAGGATCGCCTGGCGCAGGCTGCCGGCGCCGGAGTCCGCCAGATTGGTGACGGTGAAGGTGGCTGCCTCGGCCGGCAGACCAGCCGCCAAGGCGACTGCCATCGACAGCGCGGCTCCGGCACCCGCCGTAAGCTGGCTCCACGTTCTGGCCAGGGCTCGACGGCGCGGCCGGGACGACGTTTCAGCACCTGTTTCCATGATCTGAATCCCTCCCTGATCAACCTGGCGACGAGCGGGCATCTTAAGGCCTGAAGCGGAGCTTCATGGCCTCCGCGGCCCGAATCCGCAAGAACTCGACAGAACCAAGCTCCGGGAGCCCGGTGTCTCGTGCGCCGAAGACCCACCCCATACCACCCCGTACGGTATCCTGGGCGGCCTATGGATACGAAACAGGGCCTCCCCATCATCGCCTTCGCCTCACCCGCGAAGTGGGAGGAATGGCTCGCGGAGCACCATGGGACCTCGAAGGGGGTCTGGCTGAAGTTCGCCAAGAAGGGGTCGGGCGAGACGACGGTCACCTATGCGGAGGCGCTGGACGTGGCGCTCTGCCACGGCTGGATCGACAGCCAGAAGGGGGCGCTGGACGAGACGTTCTTTCTCCAGCGGTTCACGCCGCGGGGGCCGCGCAGCAAGTGGTCGAAGATCAACGTCGACAAGGTGGAGGCGCTGACCAAGGCGAAGCGGATGCGGCCGGCGGGGCTCGCCGAGGCCGAGAAGGCCAGGGCGGACGGCCGCT
>DASWQX010000388.1:0-4018 GCA_036403495.1 Thermoanaerobaculia bacterium | reverse complement strand
ACGCGGTAGACAAGGCGGCCGAAAAAGAGCAGCGAGAGCGCGATGCCGAGATAGGCGTTCGGGGTGTAGAACAGGCCCTGCGGCGTGGGCTCGAAACGCGTGAGGCGCAAGCCGTAGGCGGCCAGGAGCCCGCCCGCCGTCAAACCGACGGCCAGCCACCCCAGGCGCTCGACGTGAGCGCGCGCGGCGTAAGCCAGCACGACCAGCACGATCGAGAAGATGGCCAGAGTGATCCACGGCCGCACCCGCGATAGCTGCTGGCGGCCGACCATCCTGCGGAAGCGGATGTAGATCCGCCACGCCACCAGCGGCAGCAGAACCAGGAGCACAATGGTTGAGGGAGTCGGTGCCGACATTCATGCATCCTAGCAAAGGCACGGCGGCCTGCAAAGAGGTCCGGGCTACCGGGGTGGGGATCGTGTTCGGGCCTACTTCCCCGGCACCGGCAGCACGCTGGCCATGCGGCTGCCGTAGTCCATCATGAACATCCCGATCATCAGGAAGAGCCAGAAGACGCCGGCCAGCGCGGTCAGGATGGTCATCTTCGTGCTGTGCCGCAGATGCATGAAGTAGAGGCCGACGATCGTCGCCTTGGTGCCGGCGATGCCGAGGGCCACCACGTTGTTGAACGGCCCGAGGTCGAGCTCGGCGGCCAGCACGGTCAGCGCGGTGCCGACGAGCAGGGCGATGAAGACGAAGATGTAGGTCCGGATCGAGGGCACGTGATGCTCAGCCATGGGTCTCTCCGCGATCGCCATAGGTCACCCGTGGGTGTGGGCACCCAGCAGATACAACAGGGGGAAGAGGAAGATCCAGATGATGTCGACGAAGTGCCAGTAGAGGCCGGTCATCTCCAGCGGATTGAAGTACTCCGAGTCGAACTTCCCGCGCTTGGAGAAGAAGACCAGCACCGCGAGGACGGCGATGCCGATGATCATGTGGGTCGCGTGCAGGCCCGTCATGATGAAGTAGAGCGCGAAGAAGATCGAGGTGTGCTGCTGGTACAGGGGGTCCTTGGCGGCCAGCTCCTTCGTCTCCTTGGCGTCCTCGAGCACGAAGTTGAAGGGCGCGTTCAGGATGTTCCCCGGCACGTGGTTCTCGACGAACTTGTCGTGGTACTCGACGGCCTTGACGCCGAGGAAGACCGAGCCGAGCGCCATGGTGATCAGCAGCCAGCGGACGATCCACTTGGGCCGGTTCACCTGCGCCGCCCAGATGGCGAGCACCATGGTCAAGCTGCTGCCGATGAGGACGCCGGTGTTGAGGGTGCCCCACTTGACGCTGAGCGTCGAGCTTGCCGCCGCGAAGGCGTCCGGGTACATGTTCCGGTAGACCACGTAGGTGGTGAACAGGCCGCCGAAGAACATGATCTCGGTGACCAGGAACAGCCACATCCCCAGCGTGGAGGACTCCTTCTGCTGCTCCATCGTGTCGAACTGATGGGCCGGATGATACGTCCGGCGGCCATGAAGGTCGCCGTCCGCGCCGTGCCCCTGCCGATCCGCCAACGGGCTGCTAGCCAATGTGCGCCTCCTGCGCCCCGCGGTTGTGGACTTCCTCGCGGCTGTATTCATACGGGCCGTGAGTGACCACGGGAGTGGTGTAGAAGTTTTCGGTCGGCGGCGGCGATGCGGTGTCCCACTCGAGACCGACGGCGCCCCAGGGGTTGTCGCCGCTCTTCTCGCCGTACCTGAAGGACCAGGTGAAGTAGCAGATCGGCAGTATGTAGCCCACGCCGAGGATCGTGGCGCCCGCGGTGGAGAGCACGTTGAGCACCTGGAACTCCGGAGGGTAGGACCAGTAGCGCCGCGGCATGCCCATGTAGCCGAGGATGAACTGGGGGAAGAAGGTCAGGTTGAAGCCCACGAACACCAGCAGCGCCGAGAGCTTCGAGAGGAAGCCCGGGTAGAGCCTCCCCGTGATCTTCGGCCACCAGTAGTGGAGGCCGCCGAGGTAGCCCATGATCGTGCCGCCGACCATCACGTAGTGGAAGTGGGCGACGATGAAGTAGGTATCGTGGACGTGGGGGTCGATGCCGAGCGTCGCCACCATCACGCCGGTCAGGCCGCCGATGGTGAACAGGCCGATGAAGCCGAGGGCGTAGAGCATCGGCGTCTGGTAGGAGATCGACCCCTCGTAGAGAGTCGCCGTCCAGTTGAACACCTTCACCGCCGAGGGGACGGCCACCAGCATCGAGAGCACCGAGAAGACCGTCGCCGAGTAGGCGGACTCGCCGGCGACGAACAGGTGGTGCCCCCAGACCAGGAAGCCGAGGACGGCGATGGCGACGCTGGCGAAGGCGACGACGCGGTAGCCGACGATCTTCTTGCGGGCGAAGGCGGCGACCAGCTCGGAGATCACGCCCATCGCCGGCAGGATCATGATGTACACCGCCGGGTGGGAGTAGAACCAGAACAGGTGCTCGAAGAGCACCGGGTCGCCGCCCAGCTTCGGGTTGAAGACGCCGAGACCGAACGCCTTCTCGGCGGCCACCATCAGGATGGTGATGGCGATCACCGGGGTGCCGAGCACGATGATCAGGCTGGTCGCGTAGGTCGACCAGATGAACAGCGGCAGCCGGAACCAGGAGAGGCCCGGGGCGCGCATCCGGTGGATGGTGACGATGAAGTTCAGCCCGGTGAAGATCGACGAGAAGCCGGTGATGAAGATGCCGAGCGCCGTCGGGATCACGTAGGTGTTCGAGTAGGTGGTCGAGAACGGCGTGTAGAAGGTCCAGCCGGTGTCGACGCCGCCGTTGATGATCGCCCAGAGGGTGAACGTGCCGCCGAGCACGTAGACGTACCAGCTCGCCAGGTTGAGCCGCGGCAGCGCCAGGTCCTTGGCCCCGATCATCAGCGGCACCAGGAAGTTGCCGAGCACCGCCGGGATCGCCGGGATGAGGAAGAAGAAGACCATCACGATGCCGTGCATGGTGAACACCCGGTTGTAGGTGTCCGGACCCATCAGGTCCCCTTCCGGCGTCAGCAGCTCGAGGCGGATCAGGCCGGCGAACACGCCGCCGATGGCGAAGAAGGCGGTGACCGTGATCAGGTAGAGGATCGCGATCCGCTTGTGGTCCAGCGTGAACAGCCAGGACTTCCAGCCGTACTCCGCGTTGAGGTAGTTCGGCCGCGCCGGAGCGGTCTCCGGAGTGACGATGAGGGGTGTGCGTGCGACTGCGGTCGTATCCATGGCTTATCTCACTTCTGCGGCTTCGAGCCCGCGTTCGGCTGCGCCGTGGGAGCTGCGGCGGCTGCGGTCGGGGTGCCGGCTGCGGTCGTGGCGGTCGCGCTACCCGCGCCGGCCGCGTCACTGCCGGCGCCCAGCGAGCGGATATAGGCGGTGAGCTGAGAGAGCTGTTCCTCGGTGATCTGTCCCTGGGAGGTGGGCATCACCGGATCGAAGCCGGCCACGACCTTGGCCGTGGGGTTGAGGATCGATTCGCGGATGTAGTTGTCGTCCGCCGTCACGGTGCGGCCGTCGGCGAGCTTGACCTGGCTGCCGTAGACCCCTTCGAGCTTCGGTCCGCGCTGCACGACGCCGGGCGACGCCCGGTGGCAGGTGACGCAGGCCAGCGAGGTGAAGAGGTCGGCGCCGGAGGCGACCATCGATTTGCCCGGAGTGCCGCCGGCCATCCAGGTCTCGTAGTCCTTCTGCTCCATGACGATGACGCTGCCGATCATCCGCGAGTGCTCGGTGCCGCAGTACTCGGCGCAGAACAGGTGGTAGGTGCCCACCTTGGTCGCCTTGAACCAGATCGACGTGTAGCGGCCGGGCACGGCGTCCTGCTTGATGCGGAAGGCCGGGATGTAGAAGCTGTGGATGACGTCCTCGGAGGCGATCTTCATGCGGATCGCCTGGCCCACTGGGACGTGCATGGCGTTGATCTCGCGCTGGCCGTCGGTGTGCTGGAGCTTCCACATCCACTGCCTGCCGACGACGTAGACCTCCGCGGCGTCGTCGGGCGGGCGCACCATGTCGAAGTAGACGCGGGCGCTCCAGGTGAACATCGTCAGGG
>DASWQX010000387.1:0-4571 GCA_036403495.1 Thermoanaerobaculia bacterium | reverse complement strand
AGGACAGCCCGGAGTTCGAGGACTGGATGCTGGGCGAGCAGGTGCGGCTGCGCGACGCCGCCGTCGACGTGCTGCGCCGGCTGATCGAGAGCTACCGGCGGCGGGGCGAATACCGCTTCGGCGTCCACTACGCGCGCCGCCTGGTCGCCCTGGAGCCGCTCTCGGAGGAGGCGCACCGCGACCTGATGCGCCTCTGCTCCCTGGCCGGTCAGCGCAGCCGCGCGCTCGCCCACTACGAGGAGCTGCTCAAGGTGCTGCGCGACGAGCTGGGGGTCGAGCCGCTCGCCGAGACCCGCCAGCTCTACGAATCGATCCTCTCCGACGCGGCGAAGGGGGGTGCCGACAAGAGCGAGGCGGAGCCGATCGGTCCGATCATCCCGCTGGTCGGCCGCGGCGCCGCCCTGGCCCACCTGCGGGAGGAGTGGACGCGGGCGCTCGCCGGCAGCGTCCAGCTCACCCTGGTGGCCGGCGAGCGGGGGATCGGCAAGACGCGGTTGATCAAGTCGTTCCTCGACGCCACCACCTCCAGCCGGCGCTGCATCGTCCTCAAGGGGCGGGCCTACGAGCACGGCCCGCTGGTGCCCTACCAGCCATTCCTCGAGGTCCTCCGCGGCGCCCTGGCGGAGGAGGTCGAGGCGGTCGAGGCGGTGCTCGCGCCGGTGGCGGCGGAGGTGCTGGAGGACCTGGTCCGCCTCGTCCCCGAGCTGCGCGACCTGCGCCCCGACCTGCCGCGGCCGGGCCCTCTGACGCTCCCCGAGGAGCGGCGCCGGCTGTTCGCCTCGGTCGGCCTCTTCCTCGAAGGATTGGGGCGCCGCGGCGATCCCGTGATCCTGTTCCTCGACGATCTCCACCTAGCCGACCGCGACACCCTCGACCTGCTGGTCTTCCTCTTCTCCAAGCTCGAGGGGGCGGTCTGGCTCGTCGTCTCCTGCCGCTCGGAAGAGATGGACTGGGAGCACCCCTTGAACCAGATCGTCCGCCGCGGCGAGAAGGAGGGGCGCGCCACACGGCACGAGGTGGACCGCCTGGAGCTGCCGGCGCTGGAGGAGATCGCCGAGTCGCTGGTTGGCGAGTCGCAGGCGGGCGAGCTGGCCGGCTTCCTCGAAGAGCGGAGCGCCGGGCTGCCGCTGGCGGTGACCGAGCTGGTCAATTACCTCTGGGACGAGGGGATCCTCGCCGCCCGCGACCCCGGGCGCTGGGCGCTCCCCCGCTCGCTGCGCGAGATCGTCCTCCCCGAGGACCTCGACGCGCTGATCCGCCTGCGCATCCGCCGCCTCCCCAACTCGACCCGCCGCCTCGCCTCGCTGGCGGCGGTCTTCGGCCAGACCTTCGACGTCCAGCTCCTGCAGGAGGCCGCCGACGAGCACGCCCAGGTGGTGGAGATCGGGATCGACGTGCTGCTCAAGCGCTGGCTGATCCGCCAGTTCGCCCACGTCTGGACCGACATCCAGCACGACGCCGACCTCGTGCCCTGGAAGCACGGCGACCCCGGCGCCCGGCGGGCGAGCTTCGAGTTCGCCCACAACCGGATCCGGGGTGCGATCTATGCCGACCTCAACCCGCTCCGCCGCCAAGCCATGCATAGCCAGGTCGCCGAGGCGCTCGAGAGCCTGCTGGGCGGACGCGAGTGCGAGGCCCTGGCCTTCCACTACTCGGCCGCCGGCCTCTGGGAGAAGTCGCTCCCCCACCTGGAGCGCTCCGTCGAACGGGCGCTCGCGGTGCGCGCGGCCGACGCCGCCCGGCGTTACTGCGACCAGGCGATCGAGGTGCTGAGCCGCCTCGCCGCCGGCGCCCGCAGCGAGGCCGCCGCCGAGAGGTGGCGCGAGGAGCGTGAGTCGATGCGGGCCAGGGCCGCGGCGCTCTCCTCCTCCACCGCCGCCTCCTAATCCAGCCCCAACGGGCCGTCATTTGAATAAGCGCCTGCGACCTCACCCTCGATCCCTCTCCTGAAGGAGAGGGAGGGCCTGACGGGGGCCGCGTCGCAGTCGTCCCCCTTCTCCTTCAGGAGAAGGGGATAAGGTCGCAGGCCACGGAGGCCGATCGAAGCCCTCCCAGACAGCAGAAGAGCCGGCCCGCTGGCGCGGACCGGCCCCTGTGCTGCAACCACGTATGTTCAACCCGGCGGCCGGGGCCGCCGGGAGTCCTGCTTCTAGTACATGCCGCCGCCCATGCCACCCATGCCGCCGCCGCCGCCCATGCCGCCGCCGCCCTTCTCGTCCTTCTCCTTGATCTCGGAGACCATGGCTTCGGTGGTGAGCATCAGGCCGGCGATCGACGACGCGTTGAGCAGCGCCGTCTTGGTGACCTTGGCCGGGTCGATGACGCCGGCCGCGACCAAGTCCTCGAACTTGCCGGTGGCCGCGTTGTAGCCGCTGGTGCCGTTGTCGGCCAGGAGCTGCTTGACGATGACCGAGCCCTCCTCGCCGGCGTTGATGGCGATCTGGCGGGCCGGCTCCTCGAGCGCCCGGCGGACGATGTTGATGCCGACCTGCACATCACCCTCGGCCTTCAGAGCCTCGACAGCCTTGACCGCGCGCAGCAAGGCCACGCCGCCGCCGGGGACGATCCCCTCCTCGACGGCCGCCTTGGTGGCGTGCATGGCGTCCTCGACGCGCGCCTTCTTCTCTTTCATCTCGGTCTCGGTCGCGGCGCCGACCTTGATCACCGCCACGCCGCCGACGAGCTTGGCCAGGCGCTCCTGGAGCTTCTCGCGGTCGTAGTCCGAGGTGGTCTCCTCGACCTGGTTGCGGATCTGCTTGACCCGGCCGGCGATCGCCTCGTGCCGCTTCGGATCGTCCGAGTCGGTGACGATGGTGGTCTCGTCCTTGGTCAGCACGACCTTCTTGGCGTCGCCGAGGTCCTCCCAGCGCACGTTCTCCAGCTTGATCCCGAGGTCCTCGGTGATCATCCGGCCGCCGGTCAGGGTGGCGATGTCATCCAGCATGGCCTTGCGGCGGTCGCCGAAGCCCGGCGCCTTGACCGCGGCCACGTGCAGCGTGCCGCGCAGCTTGTTGACCACCAGGGTGGCCAGCGCCTCGCCCTCGACGTCCTCGGCGATGATCAGCAGCGGCCGGCCCTGCTTGGCCACCTGCTCGAGCACCGGGAGGAGGTCCTTCATCGAGCTGATCTTCTTCTCGTTGAGGAGGATCTTGGCGTTCTCGAGCACCGTCTCCATGCGCTCGGCGTCGGTCACAAAGTAGGGGGAGAGATAGCCGCGGTCGAACTGCATGCCCTCGACCACCTCGAGGGTGGTCTCGAGGCCGCGGGCCTCCTCGACGGTGATCACGCCGTCCTTGCCGACCTTCTCCATCGCCTCGGCGATGATGCCGCCGATCTCCATGTCGTTGTTCGCGGAGATCGAACCGATGTGGGCGATGTCCTTGCCCTCGACCGGACGGGACATCTTGTCGACCGCCTCGACCGCCGCCTTGACGGCCATCTCGATGCCGCGCTTGATCTCCATCGGGTTGGCGCCCGCGGTGACGTTCTTCGAGCCCTCGCGGTAGATCGCCTGGGCCAGCACGGTCGCCGTGGTGGTGCCGTCGCCGGCCACGTCGGAGGTCTTGGAAGCGACCTCGCGCACCATCTGGGCGCCCATGTTCTCCAGCGGATCGGCGAGCTCGATCTCCTTGGCGACGGTGACGCCGTCCTTGGTGATCGTCGGCGAGCCGAACTTCTTCTCGATGACGACGTTGCGCCCCTTCGGACCGAGGGTCACCTTGACCGCGTCGGCGAGCTTGTTGACGCCCCGCAGGATCGCGGCCCGCGCGTCCCCGGAGTAAGTGATCTGCTTAGCCATTTCGTTTATCTCCTGATATCTATAGATCTCGGATCGGAAAGTCGGGACAGGGAAGAGCGCTTACTTGCTGCCGTTCGAACCGACGACGGCCAGGATCTCGTCCTCGCGGAGGATCACGTAGTCGTTGCCGTCGAGCTTGATCTCGCTCCCGGAGTACTTGCCCATGAGGACGCGGTCGCCCTCCTTGACGTCCATCGGGGCGCGCTTGCCCTCGTCGTTGAGCTTGCCCGGGCCGACGGCGACCACCTCGGCCTCCTGCGGCTTCTCTTTGGCGGTGTCCGGGATGATGATGCCCCCGCGGACCTGCTCCTCCTGCTCAATGCGCTTCACCAGGACCCGATCGTGCAGCGGACGGATATTCACGGCGTCTTCCTCCTTATAAGGATGTGGAACTTCGATTCTCGGAAAGGTTGGGTGTCCTCGGCGTCGTTGTTAGCACTCGCCGTCGATGACTGCTAACAGTGTAGTGAGGTGGAAAATGCCTGTCAAGGGGTGGGAAGTGGCGTTGCGGTGACGGGGCGGCAGCTCAGCCCCGCCCGGGCATGAATGCCCGGGCTACGCTTGAACCACAAAGCCTCCTGAAGGAGGCTCAATCTCTCCGGCCACTGCTGGAGCCGGCTTCAGCCGGCTTTTCGTTTTCATCGTAGCCCAGGCATTTATGCCCGGGCGCCGGAGGCCGCCAAGAAACCCAACACCGAAGGCTCGGGCATCTACTGTTTCAGCACCTTTAGATATGCGGGCCTGGAACGCCCTCCAAGCCCAATCGCACAAG
>DASWQX010000386.1:0-2758 GCA_036403495.1 Thermoanaerobaculia bacterium | reverse complement strand
ACCCATGGTATCTGGCGAGGCGGCGCAACGGGTTTGCTGAGGAATGGTTTCGCAGCAGCTTTGAGCCAAGACTGCCCCGCAAAGGAGACGATTGTGAGCACGAAGGTAAAGGTGAGGCTCCTCCTGGTCGCGTTCCTCCTGCTGACTCTGCCCGTTACGGCGGCGCAGGCGTTCGATCACCATGGTCCTTTCTATCAGGACCCTGGCGACGGTGGGGGCGGCGGCGGCGCCGGCGGTACCTGCGCCATTCAATGCCCGGACGGTAGCTGGTCCGGAATCGCCTGCAATCCGGGACAGCAGGCGCACTGCACGTGCTCCGGCTCGCCGGTCCAAGCCAATCCTTCCTGTACCTAGCTGCCAACAGGCGCCAGTCCGGCCGGTCCGCCGGCCGGACGGGGTGTCGGAGCGTCTCGTGCAGCCTTGGCGGAGCTGTTTGATACCGTACCCGTCATGACAAAGCTCCATCTCCCAGCCGTCCTGCTCTCCGGCCTGTTCCTTCTCCTCCCCGCGGCCCGGGCCGCCGAGCCTGCCGCCGCGGCGGCGAGCGAGAGCGAGAAGCTGCACCGCCTCTTCGAGCGCGCCTGGGAGGACAAGCTGAACCAGACTCCCGAGTTCGCCACCTACATCGGTTTTCCCGGCCACAACGACCGGTGGTCCGATTTTTCAGCGGCCGGCATCGAGCGGCGCCACGCCCTGACGCGCGAGCGGTTGAAGGAGCTGACGGCCATCGACCGCGGCCGGCTGCCGGCGGTGGAGCAGGTCGATCTCGATCTCTTCCGCCGGCGGCTGGAGGGGCAGATCGAAGGCTTCGTCTTTCCGGACGAGGAGTTGGCGCTCTCCCAGAACGGGGGCATCCAGCAGGAGGCCGCCTGGCTCCTGAATGCCGCGCCCGCCGCCGGCACGCGCGACTACGAGGATCTCCTGGCCCGGCTGAACACCCTGTCGATCCGGGTGGATCAGGAGCTCGCCCTGCTGGAGAAGGGGCTGGCGGCCGGCGTCATGCCGCCGAAGAGCACGATGCTCGGCGCGCCCGATCAGGTGCGCGCGCTGCTGACGGATGATCCCTGGCAGAGCCCCCTGCTCGCGCGCTTCCGGCAGGTCCCGTCCGACGTGCCGCCCGAGGACCAGGCGCGGCTCCGCGCCGCGGCCCTGGAGGCTTACCAGAAGAAGGCCGCGCCGGCTTTCAGCCGCCTCCTGCGCTTTCTCACGGAAAGCTATATTCCTCGTACCCAGGAGAGCCTCGGCGTCGGCGCCCGGCCGAACGGTGCCGCCTGGTACGCCTACATCGTGCGCAAGGCGACCACCACGGACCTGACGCCGGCGCAGATCCACGAGATCGGCCTCTCGGAGGTGAAACGCATCCGAGGGGAGATGGATCAAAGGATCGCCGGCACCGGATTCAAGGGGAGCTTCGCCGACTTCGTACATTTTCTCCACACCGATCCGCGCTTCTTCTATGACAAGGAGGAGGATCTGGTGGCGGGCTACAAAGCGATCAATCAGCGGATCGATCAAAAGGCCCCCGCGCTCTTCGGCACCCTGCCGCGCCTGCCGTACCGGGTGCTCCCGATCCCGGCGGACACCGCCCGCGGCAAGGCCACGGCCTACTACGAGCCCGGCTCCGTGAACGCGGGGCGCCCCGGCTCCTGCTTCATCAACACCTTCGATCTCAAGGCGCGGCCGAAGTGGGAGATGGAGGCGCTGGCCCTGCACGAGTGCATCCCCGGCCATCACTTCCAGGTTTCCATCGCGCAGGAGATCCGCAAGGTGCCGCGGGTGCTGAATTATCACGATTACACCGCCTTCGTGGAAGGCTGGGGGGTCTACGCCGAGACGCTGGGCGGCGAGCTGGGCCTGTATACCGATCCCTACGACAAGCTCGGCCAGCAGTCTTACGAGCTCTGGCGGTCCGTGCGCCTGGTGGTCGACACGGGGATTCACGCCCAGGGGTGGACGAAGCAGCAGGCGATCGAGTATTTCCGGGCCAATACGGCGCAGGACGACCGCGCCATCGAAGCCGAGGTCAACCGCTACACGGTCGAGCCCGGCCTGGCCCTGGCTTACAAGATCGGGGAGCTGAAAATCAAGGAGATGCGCGCCTTCGCGCAGAAGGAGCTGGGCCCCGCCTTCGACGTCCGCGCCTTCCACGACGAGGTCCTGCGGCACGGCGCGGTGCCGCTCGATCTGCTGGAGCAGAACGTAAGAACTTGGGTGGCGGGGGTGAAGGCGGCGCTTCGCCCCGAAACCGGAGGGTGAAGTTCCGGGGATCCAGGGCAGCGGCATGCATCGCGCACTGTTCCACTAGCGCGTCGTCGCCGCAAGCGTAATTATTTTGTCTGTGCTCCGCAGTGACCAGGGAGAAGGAAAAGAAATACGCGGCATGCCCTGGCCGCAATGATGATCGCAAGATCATCGGTCGACGCCCCCAGGGGGCGATCGGAACCAGAGAGTGTTGGCTCCCGTCTCCATGGGAGGCTTGGGACAGTAGCTCCAGTAGTTCCGTCGTCCTTTTTCGTTCTGAAGCCGTCGGCTTCTTCAAAACTGCATACCTGCGCTCTCGGCCCTAGGAGATGAGTTCAGATGCCAAGTTCAGAGAATTTTAGACGTTCTATCTTAGCCAGTATCCCACTACAGTTCCGAGGAGACCGGTGAAATATTTTTTGGATTCGGCGTCGGTTTCTTTTGAAACGACAAAGGGTATTGAGACTGCAAGGAGCGAAAGCGATATTACTACCTCCATAATAGTTCTGACAAGGGC